>URWP01000062.1 GCA_900551645.1 uncultured Bacteroides sp. | reverse complement strand
GCTTGTCGTAAGTATTTACGGAAATGTAACCGGAGTAATAGACACGTTTCATGGTAGGACGTTCGTAGAGGCTGGAAGAAACCCGAAGGATGTCACGATCAGTCTCGGAGGTAGCACCTACTATCATCTGTGTACTTTGTCCGGCAGGGGCGAATCGGGGGGCTTTCCGGTATTTTTTTCGTTCTTCGTTGCTCTCCAGTACCCCTTGTTGGATGTATTTCATGGGCAGGTAGACGCTTTTGTGGTCTTTTTCCGGAGCGAGTCGTTTCAGGTTCTCTTCGGTAGGAATTTCCAGATTGACGCTCATACGGTCGGCATATAATCCAGCTTGGCGGACCAGTTCTTCGCTTGCTCCCGGAATACTTTTCAGATGGATGTAGCCGTTGAACCGATGCACTTCGCGTAAATCTTTAGCTACACGTACCAGGCGTTCCATCGTATAATCCGGATTGCGTACTACCCCCGAGCTGAGGAAAAGTCCTTCGATGTAATTACGTCGGTAAAATTCCATGGTCAGGTCCACCAGTTCTGTTACTGAAAGAGTAGCACGGGGAATATCGTTGCTGATGCGGTTGATGCAGTAGGCACAATCGTAGATGCAATAGTTGGTGAGCATGATTTTCAGCAAGGAGATGCAGCGTCCGTCTTCGGCGAAACTATGGCAGATACCCCATCCGCCGACCGTATTTCCCACACCTCCTTTGGAGTTGCGCCGGACGGTTCCGCTGGAAGCGCAAGATACATCGTATTTGGCCGATTCTGCCAATACCTTCAGTTTCTGTAATACCTGCTCGTTCATCTTTGTTGTATTTGTTTCGTGGTTTCAAAGGTAGAGAGAGTTTGCGAAATGTGCAACTTCAGACCTGTAAAATACATAACGGGTGAAACTCCGGTTTTGATGATGATATCAGGAGTTCCACCCGTTATATTTATTTCGGGTAAAATACGGTTTACTGTTTCATGTGGATGGCTTTATCGAATTCAGCCCAATGCTCATCAGTCATGTTCGACGGTGTAAATAAGGCAACACCTGCGGCACCCGCTTCGATGGAACCGCGTACGGCTTCCATGATTTCAGAAGGAATCAGTCCGTGTCCTTCCGGGTCTTTGATGTTTGCTTTGTTCTGCCAGTCGTGACAGATGAAAAGACCGCTGTATACCGGAATCTTTCCGTTGACAGAGTTAACTTCCTCTTTGGTGATTTTACCTACCCAGGAAGCCGGTTCCAGATAGAAGTCGTTGTAGTTCATCGGGAAGAAAGCGTCGATGTTCCATTTGTTCCATTCCTGACGTACCAGTTTTTTGGCATATGACTCCGGTCCTGGGAACCCAGCCGCACTGACCTTCTTACCCTTGGCATGTACTGCTTCGGCAATCTTGTTCACCAGACTGGTGATAACATTGTAACGGAACTGTTTCCATTCTTCGCAAGTAGACGGGTCTTCTACCGTCTTGATGTCGATACCGCTTGCTGCCTTGAAGTCGGCTACACACTTGTCACAATAGCAATAGTCGGCGGTTGGGTATTCTTCGTTCATTACCAGTCCGTATTTTTCCCACAGACCACGGGCCAGTATCACATCCACGTAGCGGATGTAATCCAGATGGATGAAATCGACTTCCGGGATGTCGGCTATTTTTCCGTATTCAGTTACCAGGTAATTGATGACATCCGGATTGTTCGGACACATACATTTATAGTAAGGGACATAAGCCTGTACATTGTAAGCCGATTCGCCTTTCCGGTTTACAGCATACCAGGTAGAGTCTGCATCGCCTTTCAGCATGGCTGGAATCCAGGCATGGTATTCCAGGCCGTTCGCATGAGCGATTTTAGCGGCACGTGCATGTTTTTCGGCATTGAATCCGCCGGCATTGTAACACATACCGTCCAGTCCGTGTTCTTTCCATTTCTTGAAATCAGCCTGGATAGAAGCTTCGGTAGCATCTCCGCCTTCTCCTTGCCAGCCGTATACAGGAATTTTCGTCGTTGATTCATCCGAGCATGAAGTCATGCCCAGGACACAGGCTGCCGCAACAGCCAAGAATGATTTTACTTTCATAGCTTTAGTAATTGTTAGTGATAGATTTTTCAGTTATATTCTTTGAATTTTCTGTTTTTTCTATGACAACGTATTTTCTGCAAATATCCGAAAAAAAAGTTTTTTGCGGATTGTTTTATGAAAAAAACTTTATTTCAAAGTAGTTGAGCTGTATAAGATGTTTCATTGCAGAACGATATATTCATTGTTTTTTCAGATTTAATTCTTTCATTATTTCCTGGATAGCGGTTTCCAGTTGCGGATCTTTTCCTTTCAGTCTGTCTTCGAAGGTATTCTTGACATAGATGTCCGGTACAACTCCGGTTTTTTCCAGATCTTTGCCCTGCAATGAGTAGCATCCCCATGCTGGCATGCGGGAAGTGGAACCATCAACGAATCTTACTCCAGATGTAAAGATAATCCATCGGTAAGTCTCTGTTCCAATCAGTTTGGCTATTCCCAACTGCTTGATTCCGTTGGACGTTACCTCTGCATCGCTTAGGCTTCTTTCGTTAATCAGGACTACGATGGGTTTGTCGGAAGGAGTTACATTCGGGTGAGGATTTTTTTCAAAATCCCGATAGCTCCAGTTGAAATGAGCCTGTTGGCGCAATACGTCGATAACTTCCTTGTGTACATTCCCTCCATTGTTGTAGCGTAAATCCAGTATCAGGGCATCTTTGTTGACCAGTTCTGTATGTATTCCCAAAAGGAATGTCTGAAGAGCATCATCAGTCATATCCCTCATATGAATGTAAGCTACCCGTCCGTCGGTTCCTTGTTCTACTTTCTTTTTGCAGTTGTCTTCCCATTCCGTGTATAGCATATTCTTTAGTTCTCCATATGGGAGTGTATGCAGTTTGACTGTAAATTCCTTACTTGAACGATTCAGAGTGAGACTGATTTCGGAAGGTTTGGTGGCAAAGGAAAAATATTCTTCCCGATTCTTTTCTTCGGATATTCTTTTTCCGTTTACAGCTATCAGACGGTCGCCTGCCTTGAGGTCAATGTCTACGCTGTTGGCTGGTGAATCTGTCAGAATCCGGTTGATGATATATGGAGACCGGTTATCCCATATAATTCCTGTTTCTGCTGTATAGGCCGGAGTTTGGGCCTTCTGTTCTTCGTCTCCTTTAGAAGAGAAACCCAGATGCGATGAGTTAAGTTCTCCCAGCATGTCGTTGAACAATGTTCTGAAATGGGAACGTTCTCTTACAAATGGTAGAAACGAAGCATAGTAATCTCTCTTTTGTTTCCAGTTTACATCATGAAAATTCACATCGTAGAAGTTCTGTTCCATAGTAGCCCAACCTTCGTAGAAGATTTGTCTGTATTCATCATATAGATTCTTTTCCAAATCTTGGCCTATCTTAATTTCCTTGACTTTGTTTTCTTTAAGGTCTACACGGTATAGTTTTCCTTCTTGTTGGTAAAACAGTTCTTTGTCTGAAGTCTTGAATCGACCTCCCGGTTTCAGGTCGTTTATCTCTTTAGCCTCTGCGTAAGGGTCTGAGATCTGTTTCATTTTCATTTTGGTTTTGGCTGCATAAATCAACCAATGGTCTTTACCGTTACTGTATGTAAAGACCGAGCCAACTTTGTCCTCCACTTTTTCCAGTCTGCGGAAAATTTCGGAATAATCGATGGATGTTTTGTGGTCAGAATCTTTCTCTGTCTGGTGAATGTTTTCTTTTTTAACGAACAGACTGTCGTAGATGTCAGATTTGAAAGGTTTCTGGTTATAGCGCTGGAGAGGAAGTCTGTAAAGTGATGTGGAAATTTCTCCTCTTGGAAACGATGAGGCATACGGGTCTGCTGTCAGATATAGACTTTTTCCATCGGGAGCGAAACATGGACTTCCTTCTACAGAAGCGGAACGGGTGAGGTTGGTAACCTTTTTTTCATCGAAGGAATAGATATAGATGTCCGGTTCGAACAGATTTATGGCTTCGAAAGTCAACAGGCTGTCATCAAACGAAAAATTCATGTCGAACTTCATGAACGACCAGAATTGTGCATCGGCGATTTTTTCTATCCGGTTTTGTGGAATATGCAGGACCATTACCTGACGGTTCCCTGATATGAAGGCTATCTTATCCTTCTGATGGGACAATGTGAGTGACTGGAGGTTGTTCTCTGTCGTATATACCGTGGTTTCAGGAGCGCTTCCATCCGCTTTTATCTGATATAGGTTGAAGTAACCCTTGTTGGTTCTGGTATAATAGACGGTTTCATTGTCAGTCCAGATCAACTCTGTAACACGTTCATCTTCGGGAGTTGAAAGAAGTTTCAGGTATTTCCCTTCATTGTCAGCAATGTATAATTTGCCACGGATAGATAGTGCCAGTTTTTTTCCGTCGGGTGAGATGGCTGTATAGTCCGGATGCTGGTTGCTGAAGACGCGTGTTGGTGTTGTCTTATGTCCGGCTATCTGAATAGCAGGTATGGTGATTTTTCCACTCCGAGTGTCCAGGCAGGTAATCTGGTACTCCAAAAGGAAAACAATTTTTGAACCATCCCGGCTGATGGATGGATATTGGATGGATTGATTGAAGTCGGTGAGTTGTACTGGTGCATTTTTACCATCGTATCTGTAGAGATTGGCTTCCTGGTTGGAGCGGTCGGAAACATAATAGATTGTTCCGTTGGCATCTACCATTGGCCATGTATCTTTTCCTTTGTAATCTGTCAATACTGAATATTTTCCGGTAGATGGATTCCATGATTTTACATCCGGATTATGGTCGCCCATGTATCTTTTTCTGGTCGGAAATCTGATGCTTTCGTTCGATTCATTGAAGTATAACTCTCCGGTAACCGGATTTTCGGTAACATTAATCATGGTGTTGAAGTAGCCTTCGGCCAACCTTACAGGAGTTTGTCCTTCAATAGAAACCTTGTAGGTTGTCTTGATATTGGACCGGTCACTTTCAAAATATACATATTTTGAATCGTTCGACCATCCTATAGGGGTATCATTGGCTTCATGCCAAGTCAGTTTTTTAGCTTCTCCTCCTTCCATGGGTACGATATAGACATCGTTATTTCCGTTGATATCTGAGGAAAATGCCAGAAACTTTCCATCTGGAGATACTTTGGGGTAATTTTCATAGCCTCCGATAGAAATGAAACGTGTAGCGGTACCGCCTTGGCTACTTACTTTAAAAATGTCTCCTTCGTATGAGAAGTAGATGTCTTTGGCATCTGGTGTCAGAGAAGGAAAATAAGGAAAATGTAAGGTATCTGCCAGGGAAGTCAGGGGAAAGGCGAGAGTCGCCAGCATTAATTTGTAGTTCATGATCAGATTTTTTGTGGTTGCTGTTGCAAAAGTAGCATATTATTTCAAGAAATTGAGGAAACTATTCATAAAGTGGTTCGTCAATGAGAAATATAAACGGATGATTTCTGTCAATGTGTAATGGAATTTGTTGAAGAGCTCGGATTGTTTTTTATCTTCGGGAAGAATGCTTATTTTTGTATGTCCGCTTCAGATGTTTGTTTGGACTCTGTGTTGCGTTGAAAACAAACGGAAGTTTAAGGGGATACGAACGTTTGTTTTACTTTAAACGAACGTTCGGAAGAGTGTAAATAAACTCATGTTTTATGCAATTCGAACGTTCGTTTTGGGTAGACAGCATTCTTGTTGAAGGAAGTATGGACAGGAGTCTGTAATAAAAAAGAAAATGGTTTATGAAAGGACTGATAGAAAAATTGTTGATTTTAGGTAGAATCATATTTACAGGAGTTTTTTGTGGAATATCCGTTGGGGTATGGGCACAACCGGATGTTTCGTTGAAGCAGGAGCTGGATGGGAGAATAAAGGATTGCCGGGCACAGGTGGGGATTGCTCTTGTATTGGATGGAAAAGATACACTGACTTTTCATAACGAAGTGGCTTATCCGCTGATGAGTGTGTACAAACTTCATCAGGCACTTGCCGTAGGTAAGTACCTGCATGAACGGGGAGAGACTCCGGAAAAGCGTATTTCCATCGGAAAAGAAGATTTGAAGCCGGATACCTATAGTCCGTTGCGTGACAAATATCCCGATGGAAATGTGTCGCTATCGGTGCGGGAGTTGTTGGAATATACGTTACAATGGAGCGATAACAATGCCTGCGATATCTTGTTTGCCCATACCGGAGGAACGGTCGGAACAGACCGGTATATTCACTCGTTGGGCTTGAAGGAAGTTGAGATTTTATATACGGAAGACGAGATGCATCAGGATTTGGACAAATGTTACGGCAACTGGAGCTCACCGCTTGAAATGGCCCGGTTATTGGAAATGCTTTTTACGGTTGATTTGAAGATGGGAGACTTCCAGCCGTTGATTCGGCAGATTCTGTCGACCTGCCGTACCGGACTGAAACGTTTACCCAAACCGTTGGAAGGAACAGAGGCGCAGATTGCCCATAAAACGGGTACAGGAGACAGGAATGCGGCCGGAGCCCTTATCGGAATTAACGATGCAGGCGTAGTTTTTCTGCCGGACGGGCGACGGTATACTTTGGTTGTGTTCGTAAAGGATTCTCTGGAAAGTATGGAAGAGACAGAACAGATTATCGCCGATGTCTCGGAAATCGTCTACCGGTATGTTACCGGGAAACGCTAGTTGTTCCGTTTCCGATCTTTGTCACCGGATAAAGTATTGTTTATAAGGCTTCAATTTCCGTCTTACTCAAACCGGTAGCCTGCATAATCTGTTCGGTAGTAAAGTGCAAAGATTTCAGATTACGTGCAATGGATTTTTTTTCTTCTGCACGGCCTTCTGCACGGCCTTCTGCACGACCTTCTGCACGACCTTCAGCATGTCCTTTCGCTCGTCCTTCCTCCAGTCCCTGTTTCCATCCGGCTTCACGGGCATCTTCTTCCACTATACGGCTTACCCGGTAACGGTCAAGCGCTTTGTCGTAGGCGATTCGGTCTTCCAGGGAAAGGTTGGCTACGGCAGCCAGTTCTTCCAGACGGTTGAATACCTGTTCTTTCAATGCGTCGGGCATTCGGTTCCAGTGTTGCATATTCTTGAGGGTATAAATCAGTTTGTCATAAAGAGTTTCACAATCATTGAGTTCCTTCGTGAAATAAGGGAACTGGAGGTAGATTTGCCGGAAATGCGGGTTTACCATCTTTCCGTTGTCCTTGTCGGCAATTATCGTATCCGTACGGAACTTGGATTCCAGTCCCGGTTCACGGAAGTTCATCAGAAAGATGCCGTATACCTTAGAGAGCTTGTATCTCGCTCCGTAGTAATCCGCTTTCGCTTCGCTTAATATAAAGTCGTCTTCCTCTTCCGGAACAGGTTTCTCGGTACGGAGTTCACGTTCTTTCTTCCGTTTTTCGCGTATGTTTTCCACCTGTCTGCCGATGGCACGGCACATGTAGAACAAGGTCCGGTCCAGAAAATTGCTATGGAAACGGTTCTGCATTTCCACGATGATGTATTCGCCTGTGGTAGTCAGGCAATACAGGTCGTAGATGATACCCGCGTCGTCCAGGTTGTCGGAACGATTCTCCTTGTCCAGAAAGGTCAGGTTCTCTATCTGGTGTTCGCCGGCCAACAGCTCGTTCAGTAACGTGATGAGTAGTTCCTTACTGGCTGGTTGGCCGAAAATAATCTTGAAGCCGATGTCGGTAAACGGATTTACGAAGTGTCCGCAAGTCAAATCCTTGTTGCTCATGTTTTTTCCTTCTTTCTGCAAAGATATGTTTTTTTGTGATTTGACCCAATGAAAGCAGTGGTAATTGATGGAATTTCGGCGTAATCGCAACCCGTTTGGGGGATTCTTTTGTCGGAAAATGAACGGAAATACCTTTCAAAACCGTACAGAGTGTTCGGAAACGGACACTCTGTTTTTTTTACTTTCATTGATAATCAGTGAATTAATTTTCTGGCACGCATCTTGCTCGAGAAAAGGTGTTAAAAAGTCAATTATATAAAACAGATAGCTATGGATAGGGAAATACCTAAAGAAGTGCGTACCAAGGAACGCAACAAGCGGATTATCAAATATGGAGGTATCGGGGGAGGATGCGTAGTGCTTCTCATCGTACTGATTTCGTTGATGCGGAGTAGTGTAAAAGAGAAAGACCTTGTCTTTTCGGAAGTGAGTCAGGGTACCATCGAGGTAAGTGTCAGTGCATCGGGAAAAGTCGTTCCGGCTTTCGAGGAAATCATCAACTCGCCTATCAATACCCGTATACTGGAGGTCTATAAGAAGGGAGGAGACAGTGTCGATGTAGGTACTCCGATTCTGAAACTGGATTTGCAGAGCGCCGAGACCGAATACAAGAAGCAGTTGGACGAGGAGCAGATGAAACGCTACCAGTTGGAACAGCAGGAAGTGAACAACAACACGTTCCTGAGCGACCTGGAGATGCAGGTGAAGGTAGCCGAAATGAAGGTGAACCGTATGGAAGTGGAACTCCGGAACGAACGTTACCTGGATAGCCTGGGTTCCGGTACGACAGACCGGGTACATCGGGCGGAACTGAACTTCAAGACTGGGAAACTGGAACTGGAACAATTGCACCAGCAACTGGCCAACGAACGGAAAGTGAAAGCCGCCGATTTGAAAGTCAAGCAGCTGGAATATGAAATTTTTCTCAAGGGATTGAAAGAAACAAAACGAACGCTGGACGATGCGCAGGTACGTTCGCCCCGTAAGGCTATCCTGACGTACATCAATAATCAGATTGGCGCGCAGGTGACCGAAGGTTCGCAGATAGCTGTCATTTCCGATTTGAGCCATTTCAAGGTAGAAGGCGAAATAGCCGATACCTATGGCGACCGTGTAGCCGCCGGTGGAAAGGCCATCGTCAAGATTGGTAGCGAAAAGCTGGAAGGGCAGGTGAGCAGTGTGACACCGTTGTCGAAGAACGGAGTCATTTCCTTTACCGTACAACTGGTGGATGATAGCAACCGCCGTCTCCGTTCGGGATTGAAGACCGATGTCTATGTGATGAATGCCGTGAAGGAAGATGTATTGCGCATAGCCAACGCCAGCTATTACGTGGGACGTGGCGATTATGAACTCTTTGTAATGGACGGTTCGAACGAACTGGTGAAACGGAAAGTCCAGTTGGGCGATTCCAACTTCGAATACGTGGAAGTGATTTCCGGACTCCAGCCAGGCGACCGGGTAGTGGTGAGCGACATGAGCCAGTATAAGAACAAGAACAAATTGAAACTTAAAAAATAAATACGACAATGAAGACAGATTTTTTGAAGAAAGGATTGGGATTGCTGATGGTTGGTGTTTTTTGTGTCATCGAGGCTATGGCCGGAACTGGTGAAACCGTCAAAAAAAATTGGAAAGTAGGAAATTTCTCCTCCATTGAATTCAACTCGGTAGCTCAAATCTTCTTTGTGCAATCGGACAAGTATTCGATGACGGTAGAAGGAAAGCAGGAAGAGGTGGCGAATCTGGTAGCGGAAGTGAAGGGAGGCTGTCTTTATATCGACAACAAAAAGCGGAAATCCAAAATTTCTGCCCGGAATCAGAAGCAGGGAGTGAAGATTTACCTGTCAGCTCCTACGCTGGAGGAAGTCCGTTTCAGTGGGGTAGGTACCTTCTATTGCAAGGAACCGATGAAGCTGGGTGATGTAAATTTTCAGGTAGAAGGAGTAGGAAGTCTGGAAGTAAAGGATTTGACCTGTGATGACCTGACGGTATCGCTTTCGGGAGTGGGAAGTGCCGAGTTGCATGTAGATTGTGCGGACCTGGATGCTTCCGTAGAAGGAATAGGTAGTGTAACATTGAGCGGAAAGGCAGACCGGGCACACGTGGAACGTAGCGGGATAGGTAGCGTGAATACGAAGCATCTAAAGGTCGGTTTATGATTTTGAACTATTTCAGACAAGCCTGGACGCTTGTCAGACAACACAAACTTTTTACCAGTATATACGTGGTGGGCACGGGCCTGTCCATCGCCCTGGTGATGACGTTGTTCATCATCTTTTATGTGAAGTTCGGTCCGGTTTATCCGGAGTATAACCGGGACAGGACGCTGGTCATCAAATACATGCAGTATTATCCGAAGAGCGGAGAGAAGAATTTCCGTTCGGGTGGGGTGAGTCAGTATGTCATGACCGACCTTCTACCGGGGTTGCCTCATCTGGAGACCATTGCCGCTATGGAAAAGGCTCAACAGATTCAAGTAGGGGTTACCGGGAGCAATCAGGTCTTCAAGGTATTCTCGATGAAGGTGAATGCCGGATTCTGGAAGGTATTTACTTTTCATTTCCTGTCCGGGAAACCTTTTACCGAAGCAGATACGGAAGCGGCAGCTCGTGTGGTAGTTATCTCTGAAAGTATGGCCAGACGCTTGTTTTCTACCGTAGCAGCTACAGGACGTGATTTCTTGATTAAAGGCCGGAAATACCGGGTTTGTGGAGTCGTGCAGGATGTCTCTGCGGCTACTCCCGCCTCTGCGGCGGATATGTGGCTTACGTTTGTCGTAGACAAGTCGTTTACGTTCGATGAAGGGTTACGTGGAGGACTGAGCCTTTATCTGACGGCTCCTTCCAAAGCCGAAAAGGAAGCACTCAAGGCCGAGGTACAGGAGGCTTTTCATAAATTCAATACCTCAACGAAGGAATATGTAAATGACCTGATGGAACAACCGGATGATTATTGGAAAAGTACATTTCGTACAGATAGCAGTAAAGTACCTGATTGGAAAGGGCAATTGCGTGTCTTTGCTTATATCCTGTTGGCCTTATTGTTCATTCCGGCCGTCAATCTGGGAGGAATGATTTCATCGCGGATGGATACCCGTATCGCGGAACTGGGTATCCGGAAGGCTTATGGCGCTACTAACGCTACATTGGTACGGCAGGTACTGACCGAGAATTTTCTGTTGACTTTTATGGGTGGAATAGTAGGTCTGATAGTCAGTTACCTGATAGTGGTGATGACCGGCAACTGGATATTGACATTGTTCGATGACCGTATCAATATGTCGCTCAATCCTCCCTTCCTCACATTCGAGATGTTGTTCAATCCCTATGTATTTGGAACGGCCTTCGTGGTCTGTCTGTTGTTGAATGTCATTTCGGCTCTTGTTCCTACGTTGTTGGCTTTGCGTAACAACATTGTACAATCATTACACCATAAAAGATGAAGTATGTTTAAGATGATAAGACATCAGATGTGGAACCAGCGGCGGCAGAACAGTTGGATTTTTCTGGAATTGCTGATAGCCGGCTTTTTCCTTTGGATGGTTGTCGACCCGATTTGCGTGATTACCGCCGACCGTGCCATTCCGTCCGGATATGATTCCCAAGGGATGTATGTACTGAAATTGGGAAATTATGACAGTAGTTTTGCCGAGTACGACGAAACTCAGGATGCTGACTCTTTGTTGGATTTGCATTACCGGCAGATTCTCCGTACCATCCGTACCTGTCCTGAGATAGAATCATTCACCATCGGAGCGTTCGGTAGTTTCCCGAATAGTCCTTCATGGTCCGGTAATCAATATTACAACGATTCTGTCAAGCTACATGCACAGACTTATTACTTTGTTCAGATAGATGGGAGTGATATGGGGAAAACTTACGGATTTACCGATGTGAATACCGGCAAACAGTTACAGCTTCCGGCCGATTTCTCACAGAGGGAAATGGTCGCTTTATCTGCCTGTGCGGCTAAAAGGCTTTTCGGAACTACCGATGTAGTCGGAAGGAAAGTTTTAGGTCATAACAGGGAAAAGGAATTGGAAATAGCTGCGGTTTTTCAGGATATCAAGCATTTTGATGTTGAACAGCCTTATCCCTTGTCTATTCGGAGCATGAAATTCGAGGTCAGTCCTTATATGACCTTCTCACAGGATATCGTGTTCCGGTTGAAAAAGGGAGTGGACGAAGGAGATTTTAGAGAACGCTTTGAGCACGAAGTGGTTCCTCATCTATTCCAGGGAAATTTTTATTACGACGGTCTGCGCACCTTTGATGAATATGCTTATGAGAAGGCTGTCAGTTCCGGAGTTATCAACAGGTTGCGTCTGCATTTTCCTCGGCATGGTAGGTACCTTCTGGATTCGGAGTAACGCACGGCGGGAGGAAATCGGTTTGATGCGTAGTATGGGAGCTTCTCAAGGTTGTATTGTCCGTCAGTTTCTGATGGAGGCTTGGATACTTGTTACCATCGCATTTCTTCTTTCTTTGTGGGGGGTAGCCAATTATGTATACATAGAAGGATTTGCCGAGCCGGCCAAGCTTTTGCTTTTCGGCGATTATCATCCTGACCCGGCCTATTGGCAGAACCGTGTGTTACCGCATTTTATGGTCGTTACACTGATTACTTACGTGTTGTTGTTATTGACTGCTCTCGTCGGTACTTATATTCCGGTACGT
>URWP01000061.1 GCA_900551645.1 uncultured Bacteroides sp. | reverse complement strand
ATATGTGCAACTTTCCCATTTATAAATATCTAAAATTTTAATTCAACCAACGAGTTGGCATGGTATTGTTCATCGGTTGTTATTCTTCCGTTCTCTGCTTTTTCTTCTGTACAACTGTTGAATAGACTTAAACAGCAGATTATGACAAATAGTTTAAGGTTAAATTTCTTTTTCATATTGTATGTTTTTGTGGTATATATCAGATATGGAATATCAACTTGGGCAGCTATTAATGAAGTCAGGCCGTCTTGATGGCATAAGCTTTCAAGACGGCCTGGCTAAACATTTATATATTATCTGTTCAGATAAATATATGTTGCTTATAAATAATTAGAAGAACAGATAGCGTTCGTCTACTACATTTGCTCTCTGATACAAATCATTGATGAACTGGCTGCTCATACGTGCGGCCATATTCGATAATGTTGTTTCTTCTTTTTTAGCATCGTATGTTTCAGAGGTCTTGTCTTTTTGAAGAACCTGAATCATGTAAACCCCTGCATTTCCCTTAATCGGAGTACTTACCTGATTGGCTGCAGTTTTAGCAGCGTAAGCGCCGATGACTGGTTCGCTAGCTCTAGCTACTGAAATATAAGCAGGTGCAGAGAATGTTACATGTTTTACAGTGTCGCTTACAGCGCCGTTCATAGCTTTCACTTGTTCCAAAGAGTTGAACCCTTTCATCTGTGTCATCAGTTGTTCAGCTTTTTTGTCGCGGCGGATTTCTGTCCGGAGCATATCTGCTACAGAATTGATGTCGCGGTATCCTGCTTGGTGGATTTTGTCAAGAGCTACAACCATCAGATGATCGTTTTCACCACATTCATACAAAGGAGAAACTTCTCCTGGTTTAGCAGCAAATACCCATTTTAAAGCTTCACGGGTAGATTTTACACCACCTACATAATGTTCTGCGCTAGAAAAATCGGTACGCGGAATCAATGTGTATCCATTTTCTTCAGCATTCTTTTCCATATCAGCAATGGTGGTATTTTGTGCAACAAACTGACTGAATTTGTTGTAGGCATCATTGTAAGTTTCCTTACTGAACTCTACAGGACGTTTTACGATAGCTACCTTATATTTATTCTGGTTAGCTTTTTTGTCCATTACCTGAAGAATCAGATTGGCTTGTCCAATTTGCAGGTTAGTGATGTCTTTAACCGGTTGATCAATCAAAGCATTGATGAACTTACTGTTTTCTGCATCCAGTTCTGCTCCTTCCCAACTTCTGGCACTTACCCAAGTTGTTTCTCCTGTCTGACCATATTTTTTAGCAAGTTCAGCAAAATCTGTTCCACCTTTCAGTGCTGTATAAATACTGTCTGCCAGAGTCTTGGTTTTTGTAGCATCTTCTGCATATACTTGAATCTGGCGGAATTGGATTGAATCAGGAGCTGTTACTTTAGCAATAATTTTAAAAGCATTGTAAGAATCGTCTGCCTGATTATAGTATGGACCGTAAATTTCATTGATGGCCGTAGAGTCCAGACGGGCAGCTACATCACTAGGTAATACATTTTTGCTGACCGGAATATCAGAATAAGATACAGCAGAACCAGTAGTACGTACGAAAGCAGCGTAATCAGCAGTTGTATTGGCCAACTGGTTGCTGTACTCTGTTACTTCTTCCTGAATTGCTTTTCTATCAGCGTCTGATGGTACAACTTTGATATCGATGTAACGGATGTCGCGAGTTTCTACCAGTTGTTTGAACTGTTCTTTTTTCTGATTATACAAATCCTTGATTTCTGCATCGCTGACCTGAATTGTAGAATCATTGATAGTTGTATAAGGTACACCTGCTACTAATAGATCGCTTTGTTCTGTACGTCCTTTGAATGCATCTTCTGCAGATACAGGATTTGAAATCAATGATTTAGATATCAGATTTTGATATTTTTCTGCTAACGTAGATTCTCTCAGTGTTTTTTCAATAAAATTCCACAGATTACCCATTTTCTGGTAATATTCTACATACTGTGCAGGCATTTGAGAACTGTTCAGATTGGCATAATCTACCAGGAACTTTTTCAGCATATCCTTATCGAAAGCACCTGTTTGAGGGTTACGGAAAGGAGTCTGCATCAATAATGGGTGTGTACCTTGGTCGATGATAGCTTTGATTTCTGCATCTGTTACTGTCAGACCCAATTTCTCAGCTTCTGCAGCAATTAACTGGTTATTGACATAAGACTGCCATACTTGGTCTTTGATGTTGGTAAGTTGTTCATCTGTCAACGAATTCAGTCCGTTGGTCATTTTAATGACTTCGCTGTATTCGTCTACCATTTTCTGAAAATCCTGTGCGGAAAGTTCTTTTCCATTCACCTCTCCAACGTCTTGTTTCCCCTGATGAGGCTGGAGAATTTTCCAGGCATCACCTGCAATAAAGGCAAAAAGGGCAAGACCGATTACAATGACCAATAAAGGTCCTTTGCTTCGAATTGTTTGTAAAGTTGCCATTTAGATGTGATTATTTTTTGTTTATTGTTTTTTTATCTCTTCATAATTAGCGCACGAAGATACAAAAAATGCCTTTTCGTCGCTATTTTTAGGTTAAAAAAAAACGATTATTTCTGTACTTTCAGCTTCACAAGTTCAATTTTAGTGGCAGTAACCTTAATTATTTTGAACTGGAAGTTGCCAACTGTGATAGTTTCATGTGTTTTCGGGAAGCTTTGGTATTCATGAAGTATCAGTCCTCCGATGGTTTGATAGTCGTCTTTTTCTGGTAAATTCAGACCAAATTCTTCATTGGCTTTTTCAATCTCCAGTCGGCCTGATAGGATATACTCATTTTCTCCAATGGCTTTGGCAATGGTCGAGTTAGTATCATGTTCGTCTTCAATGTCACCAAGGATTTCTTCTACAAGGTCTTCTAATGCTACAATTCCGGCGGTGCCTCCGAATTCATCTACTACGATGGCCAAAGAGCGTTTCTGTTGCATGAAAAGTGTCATCAGTTTATGTGCGCTCATTGTTTCTGGCACAATGGGAATTGTACGGATATTTTTTCTCCAATCGCTTATACCTTTGAACATTTCAGAAGAATGAATATACCCGATGATGTTGTCTATGTCATCTTTGTATACAATAACTTTACTGACTCCGTTTTCTATAAATGTTTCTTTTAATTCTTCCAGACTGGCTTCCTGGTCAACTGCGATAATTTCTGTTCGTGGAATCATGCAGTCCCTGATTTTAATGGTAGAAAAATCCAAAGCATTTTGGAATATTTTCACTTCCGTATCGATTTCTTTCTGATTACCGGATTCTTCGATGCTGCTTTGGATGAAATAGTCTAAATCTACTTTGGTAAATGCCTTGTCGGTATCTTCTTTATTGATACGTGTTCCTGTCAGATAGAGAATACCTGTTGAAAGTGTAGACGCAAACCGACTGATGGGATACAGTACTACGTAGCAGATATAAGTAGGTATAACGAAAAGTCGAAGAGTTACATTAGGATTGATTTTGAATAACATTTTCGGGAGAAATTCTCCTGTAACCAAGATAATGAAAGTAGAGATTATTGTCTGGATAATGACTAGGCTTGCTTCATTAGAGATGATTCCTGCCAGGAGATGGTCTTGGATAATCTGTGCCATGAAGATACCATAAATAACCAATGCGATATTGTTCCCTACCAACATGGTAGAGATGAAATTATTAGGGTTATGATAAAAAACGGATAAAATTCGGGTAGTCATATCGTTCCCTTTTTCCATTTCGAACCGTAACTTACTGGACGAGACAAAGGCAATTTCCATACCAGAAAAGAAAGCAGAAAATGCCATTGAGATAAATAAAGGTATGATGAGTCCCATGTTGGTACTGAATTTTCTATGCTAATTTTGTGTTTTGGTAGAATCTGCCGCGGTTTGATCTTCCACGGTGAAGATTCCGGTATTATTGAATATCTGATAAGCTGTCAGTTGTTGGTTCGATTCAAAGCCATAACCGGTCAGAATCTTATCAATCTGTTCGATACGTATATATTTGTCTGAATATATTTTTTCTTTGTTCTGGTCCCAAAACAAGAGTTCTGTATCAAATTTGTCGCCTTGTTGGTTCTGGATATGTACGTTTCCTCGTAATTCCCATAACTTTTTGGGTTCGTAATAATATGCTGTATCAGCTTTAATGCTAGCATCTACGTGGAAGATACTGTCGAATTTTTCCAGATAAATTCCTTTTTCAAAGGCCCAGAACGGTGGATTCCTTTGGCTATAAATCAGCCACTCTTCTGTGATAATCTTGTATCGGATAGTTCCCGAGTCTGAAATTAACGTTGTTACTCCTGTCGTTTTCATATCGGGTAATGAATCTTTTTTGTCGACGGCTGCTGCCATCGGTTTTTCCTTGCTTCCGCAAGCAGGTAAAAAAAGAAACATAACAGTTGCCCAAATGGCAACTGTTATGCTTATGATTGATTGATATATAATTCGTTTTCGTTTATCGGACATAATTATCTGATGGTTGTAGTTTCGCCAATCCATCCACCGATAGTTACAGAAGTACCTTTCTTCAAGCCTAAGAAGAACAAGTCTTCGTCTTTCGGAGTGTGGGCAGCATAAGTTCTGATCAACTCATTTGCTTTTTCAGTTACGCTTGGGTCTACACTTTTCGCACGTTGCAGTTTGTCGATAACAGCAAAGTATGTACATTTGTTCAGTGCAGGTTCGTTGTTCCAGTTCGGGCTTGATGCATACATCTGGGCAATCAGGATGTAAGCTTCACCATAGTTCGGGTTGCAAGACAACGCTTTGTTGGCGTATTGTTTAGCACGGCTCAACTGTTTCTTGCTAAAGAGGATTACAGCTGCGCTGTAGCAGTTGTCTGCCTTCTTTTCAGGATCCTGTTCCAATTCGATAGCCTGGTCAAAGTAGCTGATACTCTTATCTGTATCGCCTTTTTTGAAATACATGTAACCACAACCTACAGCTGTAGCGGCAGTCGGTTCGATGGCATGAGCAGCTTCTGAAGCTACGAAATAAGCTTCTTCTTCTGTACATTTCAATAACTGCATGACATTGATTACCTGTTTCAAGTAGTCCAGATTAGTTTTGTTCTGTTCAACTTTCGGACCATAGATAGCTTGCAGGTTTTCGCAGCTTGCTGCACCACTATTGATGAAGTATGCATCTACATTATCTTTAGCCAGTTTCAACAGTTGTTTGTCTTTTTCTGAGGTAGCTGCTTTATAAGCTGCATCTGTATAGTTAGCTGCAGACAAGTAATCTTGGATGAATTGTTCCTTGTGAGTTTCATCTGCTTTCAGTTTGCGAGAAGAGATATCCATGAATTCCTGCAATACATAGTATTCTGAATTTTCCTTTTCGCTGTCAACAGCTTCTTTACTCATGGCGTATGCTTTGTTTACGTCAATTTTGCCGCAATAGTTCAAGTAATCATGTACCTGCAAACCTAAGATAGAACCTTTAGTTGTGGGTTTCTTGACTAAAGTATTCAACTGATCCAGATATTTGATACGCTGATCATAAACTGCCATCAGTTCGTCCATATAAACTTTCTGCTGAGCTGCATCTTTTGAAGAGGCAATCAAGGCACGCAAAATCTTTGTACCATTGGTATATGTACCTACCTGAGCAATAGGAGCTTCAGTAAATACAGCTTTCCATGGTTGGTATGCATCTTTAAAGTTGTCTGTCTTGACATATTCAGTATAAATACTGATATTCTTCAAACAACGAACACTGTCTTCTCCGTGTCCAAATCTAGAACCGTCTTCTACTCCTTTCTGAGCAAAAGTCGCTGTTGCTCCTAATGAAAGCGCACACAGCATTGTAAACATCTTCATCTTCATCGTATATAAATTTAGTTGTTCTTCATTTCGTCGTTAAATGTTAATTAACTTTCCACTTCATGAACCAATGTTCATTGAAAGTCAGACCCAGTTTCAATACAAAACGGTTTTCAGATAACATTCCTTTTACAGAGGGTACCACCCGTATGTATTGTCCGGTAATGCTGAGTACCGTATTGCGCTGAAACAGATGCAACGGTAATCCTAATCCGGCACTTACTCCCCATTCTTTCGGTCCGTCATATTGTGGCAGTTTCATATAAGAGGAGGTATAATAAGCTCCTGCCCGATACTTAATACGCGACAGATAATTTCGTCCATATAAGCTAGGCATGTATTCAATACCTGCTCCAATCCGAGATCTGTTTTTGTAGAAATCCGTCGAATTATCATATTTTACATTCTCGAACTGTTGCAATGTATAATCTGCTCCTACAATTAGGTTCTGTTTGTGTTGCCATGTCAATCCTGCTCCTAAAGTACTTGGAATTCCATATGAATCTTTGATAGTTTCTTCGGTTAACTCCGAATAGCTCTCACCGTCAGTTACTTGGATTCCTTTCGTCTCTGTTGATTTCAAATCATGTCCCAGACCATATACAAGTCCTAATGTCACCTTGTCGGTTTTGCTCAGTTTTTGCGTATATTGCAGACCGAAGTTTGCCATATAGCTATTGATACTGATATTGTTGTATGTTGTAGTCTGGTCTCCTCCATTACTGAGCGTTGCCAGTGTCTGATAGTCGATATCTCCGTAAAGGTATCCTATATTTGCTCCTACTGACAAGTTGTCCAAAATCTTGAATCCTATTCCTCCAAAAATCTGTTGTAACCCACCGTCGCCGTAGAATGTATTGGTTAACGTCACGTCGTCGGTGTTTTCAATATCTGAAGTTTTGCTGAATTTATAGCCCACATTTGAGTAAGGGGTAAATCCAACAGCGAATCCGATTCTAGGGTGTAGTCTGAATTGTATAGCCAGATAATCAAAGCTAGCATTTTTAGCGTTGGTCTTATAGCCGTTTTCCTGATAGTTTGAACTTTTTAGTCCCATACCGACGTCAAACATGAATGATAGTGAATCTACCGCACTGTATGAAGCCGGGTTCATTACATTTATCTGTTCACTGGATCTCAACGCATATCCTATTCCACCCATGGCTGCATTGTGTGTAAATGCTTGATCGGACAATTCTCCTAAACCGTATCGTGTATAGGGGGAGTTAGTACTCGATTGTGCATTTGCTGCAACCGCTCCCATAATGAACAATGCGCTAAAAAGTGCTTTATTACTTGACATTATAATTCAGTATTCTGTTTAAACCTTTCAAAACTAAAAATCTATCTGCAAATATGATACTTTTTAAGTTTGTATCAAAAGAAAATTTATCTCCGCCAGTTAAAAAAACCAAAAGACCGGGATATTTCTTTCGCATATAGGTAATGTATCCTTCTATTTCCAGTTCCATTCCTTTGATAACTCCTGAACGGATAGCTGTTTCTGTATTGTAACCGAACTCAGGTCGGTCTCCGTCTTTTTCTATCAAAGGTAATTTGTCACAATAGGCACTTAAGGCCTTGAAACGGGTGTAGATTCCCGGTGAAATATTTCCTCCGTGGTAATTCCCGTCTGCATCTACAAATTCATAGGTCAGTGCAGTTCCTGCATCTATGACCAGCAGATCTTTTCCTGGTTGTTGGTCGGAAGCCCCAACAACGCCTGCCAGTCGGTCCATTCCTAATGTTTGTGGACTGCGGTACAGATTCCGGATTGGTACTGGTGTCTGATAGTTCATTTCAATCATTGGAAACGGTGTTTCTTTCAGTTGTCTGCGTATGGTCTTACTGAGTGTAATGACCGATGCAATGATTCCTTTTTCTATAGGATATTTATGATACAACAACTGCAGACAATCCAGACTGTGATTGGACCCTCTCAATACTTCAATGATCTGATTGCCGTCGAACACAGCGAGTTTTGCAACCGTGTTTCCTATATCTATTACTAAATTCACGTTACATTCGTTTGATTTGTCTGCAAAGTAACGTAAAAATAAACAGATTGCCCATAAAAATAATGATTTATTTTGGTTCGGAATGAATTATTCGGCGTATTTTTGCAACAAAATAGAGCGTAGAAGTGATAATAGTTAAGAAAATGAGATTTTTGTTGTTGCTCTGCTTCCTGGTAGAGCTGTCTCCGCTTCGTGCACAGCTGGCGGATAGCATTCGGTTCAGTCTGTTGACTTGTGCTCCTGGTCAGGAAATCTATGAATTGTTCGGTCATACGGCTATACGTTATCAGAATTTTACCCGGAATGAGGATTATGTATTCAATTATGGCATGTTCAGTTTCCGGACTCCTAATTTTGTGTATCGTTTTGTTAAAGGTGAAACAGATTACCAGTTGGGAATTACACCTTATATATATTTTGAAGCAGAGTATGCCATGCGTGGGTCATCGGTTTACCAGCAAGTACTGAATCTGACAGAAGCCGAGAAACAGAAGCTTTATGGATTGTTGCGGGAGAATTATTTGCCTCAGAACCGGATATATCGTTATAATTATTTTTATGACAACTGTACGACACGGGCTCGAGATCAGATAGAAAAAGCCATTTCAGGTACAGTCGTATATCCGGAAGCGGTTCCTGTCTCTTTTTTCCGTGAAATCGTTCATCATTATACCGACGGTTTTCCGTGGGATGAATTTGGCATTGATTTATGTTTAGGGGCAGAGGCAGATGCTCCGATAGGTATTCGGCAGCAGATGTTTGCTCCATTTTATATGAAAGAGTTTGCATCGCAAGCTTATATTGTTTCGGCCGATGGCAGCCGACGTCCGTTGGTGTCAGAAGAAATCAAAATTGTCGATGTAGAACCGGATCCCGCCGAGTCTTCTTTCCTTTTGTCTCCGTTTGTATGCGCCTTATTATTCCTGATATTGAATATCTGGATTGCATGGTTGCAATATAGAAATAGACGTATTTATTGGGGGTGGGATATTATATTATATGGTATACAGGGAATTGCCGGATGTGTCATAGCCTTCTTGTTCTTTTTCTCTGTTCATCCTACGGTGGACTCCAATTGGATGCTGATGTTGTTTAATCCCATTCCATTGGTTTATCTTCCAATAATGGTTTGTCGTGTTATCCGGCGGAAAAAAGACCTCTATCATTGGATAAATTTGTCGTATTTAACAATTTTTATAGTCTTAATTCCTCTTTGTGGCCAAAAAATTAATTTAACAGTATTACCTTTGGCGCTCGGTTTACTGGTGAATGCCGCCAGTCATGTTTTAGTTAGTAAGAAAAGGATAGAATGAAAGAACGTATACTTACATCTTTATTGACTGTTTTCGTCATTACTGGTTTACAGGCTCAATCCGTATCACCGGTTCCGAGGCTGGTTGTCGGGCTTACTATCGATCAATTGCGGACCGATTATATCGAGGCTTTCTCGGCCATGTATGGAGAACGTGGTTTCAAGCGGCTGATGAAAGAAGGGCGTGTTTATTTTAATGCCGAGTATGACTTTATCAATGTCGATCGTTCTTCTGCTATTGCTGCTATCTATACGGGAACTACACCCTACCAGAATGGTGTAGTAGGGAATCGTTGGATGGACCGGAATTCGTTATGTGTAGTCAAGAGTGTCGATGATAAGGATTTCATGGGTATTTATACATCTGAATCTACTTCACCCAAAAATCTACTGGTATCTACGGTTTCTGATGAGCTGATGGTTGCTACCCAGGGTACTGCGGAAGTCTATTCTATTGCTCCGACACGTGAAATGGCGGTTCTTGCTGCCGGACATGCGGCTAAAGGGGCTTTTTGGCTGAATGAAACGACTGGTAAATGGTGTGGCAGTACTTACTATGGTAATTTCCCTCAGTGGGTTACTACGTATAATGATTGCGAAGCCATTGATTTCAGAATCGATAATCTGGTCTGGCAGCCTTATTTGCCGGTTAATTCATATCAATATATTACTTCCGATGCCAAACAGCTTACTTTCAAGCATGATTTTACGGATGAGCGGGCAGATAAATACCGGAAGTTCAAGACCAGTCCCTATGTAAATGACGAAGTGAATCGTTTGGTGAATGCCTGTCTGGAGAATACCTCTATCGGAAAAGACGGAATACCGGATTTGTTGACACTTTCATATTATGCAGGTAACTACGACCATCGTCCTAATACAGAGCTTCCTTTGGAAATTCAGGACATGTATGTACGGTTGGATAACAGTATTGGCGATTTGCTGGAATTAATAGACCGTAAAATAGGCTTATCGAATACTTTATTTTTTATAACCTCAACCGGTTATTCCGATTCTGACCCTGTTGATGCCCCGCAGTACCGTATCCCGGGAGGTGAATTTCATATTGACCGCTGTGCAGCTTTGTTGAATATGTACCTGATGGCCATATATGGGCCGGGGCAGTATGTGGAGACGTATTACGACCAGCAGCTTTATTTTAACCATAAGCTGATAGAGGAGAAAAAAATGAATCTGACCGAGGTGATGAACCGCGCTTCCGATTTTATTGTGCAGATGAGTGGAGTTCGTTCTGCTTATTCTTCTCAGCGTCTGTTGTTGGGGGCATGGACTCCCCGTATCGATAAAATCCGAAACAGTTTTACTCCTACTTGTTCAGGCGACGTTTACGTGGAAGTGATGCCGGGATGGTCGGTTTTCAATCCTTATTCAAAGACTGTTAAAGTTGTACGGGAGACTTATGCGTCAGTACCTCTGGCTTTCATCGGTTGTAATATCAAGCCCGAAATCATTTATACACCTGTCAAGGTAGCAACGGTGGCACCTACTGTCACACATTTCATGCGTATCCGTGCGCCCAATGCGGCCAGTGCTTCGCCTTTGACAGGAATTCGTAAATAACCGGAAGATACATGCTTCCTGTCTGTAAGATTTTTTGTATTTTTGCATGTCTTCTCCGGACAATCTATTTTTTGAAATAATAAACACTGATATACAATGGGATTTAATGAATTTATAAGCAAGTTATTCGGAAATAAAGCTACCCGTGACATGAAGGAAATTCAGCCGTGGGTGAATAAGGTAAAAGCTGTTTATCCGGAAATCCAGAAGCTTAGTAACGATGAACTCCGTGCAAAGACCTTGGAGTTGAAGAAGATGATCAAGGATTCGGCTGCCGACAAGAGTCAGCGCATCGAAGAATTGAAGGCGTCGATTGAAACTACTGATATCGAAAAGCGTGAACCTATTTTTGCAGAAATCGATAAACTGGAAAAAGAGGTACTTGATAAGTATGAGGAAGTGTTGAACGAAATTCTTCCTACCGTATTTGCCATTGTAAAAGATACAGCCCGCCGTTTCTCTGAAAATGAAGAAATTGAAGTGACTGCCAGTGATTTTGACCGACAGTTGGCCGGTCAGGGACGTGATTTTGTCTCTATCGAAGGCGATAAGGCTATCTGGAAGAATCACTGGAAAGCGGGTGGTAATGAAATGAACTGGAGCATGATTCACTACGATGTACAGTTATTCGGTGGCGTAGTGTTGCATCAGGGTAAGATTGCCGAAATGGCGACCGGTGAAGGTAAGACATTGGTAGCTACTCTGCCGGTATTTTTGAACGCACTGACCGGTAACGGTGTTCATGTAGTAACCGTGAACGATTATTTGGCTAAACGTGACTCTGAATGGATGGGCCCGCTCTATATGTTCCATGGTCTGAGCGTAGATTGTATCGACAAGCATCAGCCTAACTCGGCTGCACGTCGTCGTGCATACATGGCCGATATCACGTTCGGTACCAATAACGAGTTCGGTTTCGACTACTTGCGTGATAATATGGCTACCAGCCCCAAAGACCTGGTACAGCGTAAACATAATTATGCCATCGTCGATGAGGTAGACTCTGTATTGATTGATGATGCGCGTACTCCGTTGATTATTTCTGGTCCGGTACCGAAAGGCGACCAGCAGCTGTTTGAGGTGCTTCGTCCGTTGGTTGAACGGTTGGTAGAAGCTCAGCGTAGACTGGCTACCCAATATTTGGCCGATGCCAAACGCTTGATTGCATCGGATGACAAGAAAGATCAGGAAGAGGGATTTTTGGCATTGTTCCGTAGTCATAAGGCACTGCCCAAAAATAAGCCGTTAATCAAGTTCCTAAGTGAACAAGGTATTAAGGCAGGTATGCTGAAGACTGAGGAAATTTATATGGAACAGAATAACAAGCGTATGCCTGAGGCCACTGATCCATTGTATTTCGTAATTGATGAAAAGCAAAACAGCGTAGATTTGACCGATAAAGGTATCGACCTGATTACAGGAAATGCGGCAGATCCTACTTTATTCGTTTTGCCTGATATTACTTCCCAATTGTCTGCTTTGGAAAATGAGACAGATTTGACAGAAGAAGAAAAACTGGCCAAGAAAGATGAACTGATGACAAATTACGCTATCAAGTCTGAACGCGTACACACTATCAACCAGTTGCTGAAGGCTTATGCCATGTTCGAAAAGGATGACGAATATGTTGTAATCGACGGACAGGTTAAGATTGTTGACGAACAGACAGGACGTATTATGGAAGGCCGTCGTTATTCTGACGGTTTGCATCA
>URWP01000060.1 GCA_900551645.1 uncultured Bacteroides sp. | reverse complement strand
GCAGTATGACCGGCAGCCTGCGCATCGGTGTACTGCCCACCATCGCCCCCTATCTGGTACCGGATTTCATCCATCATTTCCGGAAAGCTTATCCGGGTGTCAGTCTCTTCATCGACGAACGGGCCAATAAGGCACTGATTCAGGAACTGGAGTACGGAAACCTGGACATTGTACTGACTACGCCTCCGGAAGATTCCAAAAACCTGCTGGAGATACCGGTCTATACCGAACGTTTTGTAGCCTATTTCTCTGAGAAGTGTGACCAGACTTGCCGGGCGATTACCACCAACAATCTGCCGGCCGAACAGATGTGGATTCTGAAAGAAGGGCACTGCGTACCGAACGGTTCGCTCAACTTCTGCAAGAACAAGGAAATCGGGAACCACATCTACGAAGCCGGCAGCATCGAAACCCTGATACGTATCGTCGACCGGAACGGAGGTTATACCATCATTCCGGAACTGCACATCGGTTTCCTGACGGAAAGCCAGAAAAAGAATATCCTGCCTTTAGAGACAGCCCCACCTGCCCAACGGTTTGTTTCCCTGTTGATTAAGGATGATTTCATCCGTGAGCGGGCTGTCAACGCAGTTCTTGATACGCTGAAAGCCATTCTTCCTGCACACATGTGGGAAGAAAGAGCCAGCAAACGCCCCATCCGGTTGCGGAGTACTCCCTTAAATACAAATAAAAACGACTAGATTTTGGACTGTTCCTACAGAAAATCTTTGCCATCGACGTAAGGATAGTACATTCTCCGGTCACTGTACCTATATTCTTCGAACGAGGAACATTGATACCGCAAATCTGAAACATGGATTCTCAGGACAGAGAACGTAAATACCTTCCGCAAACCAATCCATATGCAATACGACTCAACAACATTTCTGCATCACAAGAGCCTTAATCGGTACAATACACACTACAAACCCTTGGTAAATATATGCGGGAGGCCAGTCCATCTTACGATGAACCGGCCTCCCGCAACTTCTCAGGCTATAGTCAGAAACAATTTTTCTTAATTGCTTTAAACCATCCTTCAGCATGTTCCTCCTGTCCCTTTTCAGAGAAATGAACGCCGTCGGCACGATGGAAAGCTTTATTCAGTTTGTCTGTATCAGGCCCCGCAAAGATGTCATCATATCTTTTGGCAAGTTCTTCCTGAGCCTCACGGATGTCAACATCATTACCCTCATTCTCTTCGATACAATACGGATGATACGAAGCTATTGCTACGCCTATGGGACTATTGATACCCCTGCTTCTGAAAACGTCGCGGATAGTTTCAAACATGCCGATATAATCTTCTTTCGGAGTGTTGCTGATATTGTCAGATTCACCCTGATGCCATAAAATGCAGTCAGGAATAATTCCTTGCTCTTTTATCTTTTCTACTGTCTTCACCAGTCTGTCATACAAATAACCTCCTTTTGCCCAGGCAGAAATTTCTACACCTCCTACGCCAATCGGTATGATTGTAACCTGTTCCGTACAACCGTTTTCAATCAACTTATCTGCCAGTCTGTTCCATACACTTCCCCCTTGTCCGGTTGCTCCAATCAAAGGATCTGCAGAAGGATAAAGCTTCCCTTCGAAATAATTATACACCTTGTTTTCCGGCGTATAGTTTCCCCATCCATGATTGGCAGAGTTGGATTGACCGAACGTAAATATCACCATACCTTTCTGTGCTTCTTCTACAGCAACTGAATGATAGTTCTCCGCCCATTCACGCAACAGTTCGATGGCCTTTACAAGTACTCCTGCTTCCCCACGGAAAGTACCCGAACCCTTCGGTTCTCCCGACTGAGTATACCATTCATTAAACCCTTTGTTTTTTACTACGCGCTGTAACATAGGACGGAGTTCCTCGTAAGCTTCCTTGATAAATCCGTTCTCTATCAATCCCCATATCATGCGGGCACCAAACCAGGTCCAGTCTCCTCCGTTCTGATAGCCATAGGGATACATCCCTACCCCCTTAAAGAATCCTGCCGGATAGGTAGGATACATGGTAAGTCCGATAGTCTGTGCACCGGCTTTCTCCATATTCTCCAGCATACGGTCATTGGCCTGTTTTATTTCCTCTTTAGTCAGAAGGCCGGCCAGAACCGCTACAGCTGTACCTCCATGATAATATATCTGATTCTCATCAAAACTCTCAGGGAAAGGAGACCCGTCAAGATAGAGATGAGGAATGAACTTCTGTCTTTCACTGTCCCATAAATATCTGCGTATATTTCCAGACAGTTCATCCCTTACTTTCCGCCACTTGGACTCGTAACTCTTATCAGAGACAATCTCCAGAAAATTGTCAATGGCAAGTACCAACATGGCATTATCATAGATATCAATACAATAATGAGTATTCTCATCAATTTCCACTCCCCAAATGTGTTCCGGCTGTACATCTCCCCAATCGGCTGTTGTGGCTCCGGTAATCAGACCATACTTCTGACTGAATTTATGATCCATAAGATACTGCAAGGCCCAATCCATTCTTTTTTCTACAGTCTTACCGGCTACTTCAAATTTCAGGGAAGCATAATTGCCACTCTTTTTCACATACTGGTAAACCGCCTGAATAAGAGAAGTCTCATGGTCCGTCTCTACCGTATTCTTATGTGCAGCATACCGGGGACATGTTTCAGACAACCTGTATTTATAACCACCTACATTATCCAAATCGGCTTTTCTGATATCAATATATCCATCCACTATATCCCCTTCCGGCCCTTGAAAGTGAAAGAATGTATTGAGACACTCCTGCACATTCTTATCGGGCATTACATCCATGGCTACCTGAATGAATGTATTAAAGTCTCTGATCCATACTTCACCATAGCCATCGCCGGCATTCAGACCGGTAGAAACCGTCTTATGTGCCATAAGATTCACCTCCTCCATAAGAGGGTCTTCAAGGATATTCTTTTGTACAATCCTCAGTTCATCTTCCGAATAGGCATACATGGATGTCAAAGAACACAAGATACCTAATCCCAGTGCCGAAAATCTTCTGCTTAACTTCATAAATAAATGTTCAATAGATAATTATACTGTTTTAATTGTCTGCAAAGTAAGCATATTGCGTGCACATAACCGTTAGATTATCTTTCAAAACAATTGTACTATCTTTTTGTCCCTGGTCATCAGTCTGGTTTCTTATATTTTTACCTCCAGCAAAATATCATCCGGCACAATATTCACTCAAAAACGGTGTTATTCTTTCTTCGCGGCAAACGAACAGAAGAAGCGCAACAGTTCCCCATTGGCCCGGTTATCTATCTCGGCTTCCTGTTCCTCTTCAAACAGGTTCAGAGTAACGGAACACTCTCCACAAATATCAATGCCTATCACCTGTTCCTGACGAAGAACCACAGCCAACAAACGTTCCAGTTCAGAAAGGTCCAATGAACCTTGATCCCAGTTGGTTACAGCTGACGAAGGATTCAGGACATCCTTGTCAATGGATATATAAACCGGTTCACTGACATGTTCGGCAGAAAAAGCTTTCCAGCCGGCTTCCTGATTGAAAGAAGATTCACTGTAGAAACGGACACGGTCTGCATACTCCTCCGGAACTTCCTGCACCAAACGATCCGAAGCGCCTACGATAACCACTTTCCGACAATTTACATTGGTATCGAGTACATCCTTTACCCAACTTCCACACGACAAGATATGCTCAAACAAAGGAGGCTGCATATCGGGATGATGATCGAACACCATCAAAGCGAAGGGACTATCCAACTTATCTGTCCAAAACTTGGTGACATAATGATAGTCGCCCGAATCAATAAAATGAATCCCCTGCGGAGAATAACCGGCTATTATCCGTTTCAAAGCCAATGCACCTTCATCGTCACAGTAGCACTCCGTTCCATTCAAGTGCCGGCAATCCAACACCTGAATATTCGGATTATGAACGAAAGACTCATAATCATATACTCCAGTAAAATTCATGACAACGACCGATTTCGCATACCGGTCACAGATTATCTTTTCCATATACTTCACACTCCTGTTTTTCTATATACAGGCAACCAACTAAAACACAATGCTTCACTTCCTCTTTTTAAATGATTTGACTGCCTGATTCCTGATTCAGAGATACTGCATTTTTTTGAAACAGACAAATGTTTGAATTAAAATATCTTTAAAATGCCAGATACAATTTTCGGTTTCCTATGAAAAAATACTTTCTGTCATTCATCAAAAAGATGATATCTTTGTGTAGTTTTTCACATAACATTTGCGTCTAACGGACAAAACAACAACTTAATTCGATATGGAAACATTGGATACTACATTTGCGCAAATGATCAGGGAGCACAAAAGCACCATCTATACGGTATGCTTCATGTTCTCGAAAGATTCCGATGAAGTCAGCGACCTGTTTCAGGAAGTGCTCATCAATCTGTGGAAAGGCTACGAGTCTTTCCAGAACCGCAGCAGCATTGACACCTGGATCTGGAAAGTTAGCTTCAATACCTGCATCTCTTACGAACGGAAAAAGCAGAAACGGGCTACCCTCCCACTAACCATGGACATCAATCTGTTTGAAGACAAGGACGAAGATTCACGGCAAATACGTCAACTCTACAACCGCATCCACCGGCTCAAGCCCTTCGACCGTGCCATCGTCCTGCTATGGCTGGAAAACATGAGCTACGAAGAGATAGGTGCTATTGTCGGCATCTCAACCAAAAACGTATCCGTACGCCTGTATCGCATCAAGGAGGAGTTGAAAAAAATGTCGAACCGTTAAAAAACACATCAGTATGGAAAATTATCAAGATAACTTCGAACTGGAAGAAATGAAACAGCAAATTCGGTTATTGAAAGACAAGCTGGCCAAAGAAACCATCATCAGCGAAAAAATAATGATGCAATCTACTCGGGAGAAACTGGCCTATATCAACCGCAAAAACAGAATCATGTATATAGGAATTCCATTCGCCCTGATATATTGCAATGTGTTCTTCATTCTGATGGACTATTCATGGATGTTCTGTATCGTCACCTCTCTCTTTTTGATTGCCGCCTGCCTGTACCACCTATACAGCCACAAGGGAGTGGACATAAAGGAAATATCGACCGACAACCTGGTGAATATCAGCAAAGCCCTGATACGCATGAACCGCCTGGGATTGAAATGGCTGTGTTTCGGCCTGCCGTTCGCCTTGCTATGGATAATCTGGTTCATCATTGAGAGTTACTCCAAAGAAGGCGGAGAATCCATCTGTATCGGAGGAGGTGTAGGATTTGTAGTCGGAGCTATCTTCGGCCTGCTGTATCTCAAGAATGAACGTCGCAAAGCCAAAGAGGCCATCCGCGACATCGAGGAATACACCCGGGAAGACTAAAATTCCATAGCTTACATTACCCATCCTAAACATCAACATTAGCTCCGTAAAGTGGCACTTTAGCACGCTAAAGAGAGACTTTACGGAGCTAAACAGGATATTGGATATTTATCAGACACGACAATGAATATTGAAGATATTTCACTACTTTTGAAATCGAAAATAAAAACAATATGGAATTATCAAATTGGTTCAAAGGATTTGAAAAAGGGATAAGCCGTCTGAACCCGGAACAACGAACTTTATTCTTTTCTGAATGCGGAAAGAATTGTGTAAAATGCGGGACACTGCAAATTTATCAGGAATTATACAAGAAAGCAAAAGGTGATTTGAACACCTTCTTTTCAGAAGCAGACAAACTACCCGGCGTAAGAAGCGAAATTATAGAAAAAGACAGCACTTATCATCTGTACTTTATGGAATGTACCTGTATGCTTCATCAACAAAACTACATTTCAACTCCATTACTTTGTGAATGTTCCAGACAAAGCATTCTTTATGTCTTGCATTCATTATGGAAAGACAAAACATTTCGGGTTACAATCTGCGAATCCATTTTACAGGGAAATCAGCATTGCAAAATGCAAATTGAAACAACAGGCAATGAAAATACATAATTTACTGGATATCAAATCAAGAACCGAACTACGTGAATGGCTTATTCAAAACCATGAAAAAGAGAAAGAATGCTGGGTAGTAGTAAAACGAGGAAGACCAACGGATGATAATACCTTCTGGTACATTGACGCAGTAGAAGAAGCTTTGTGTTTCGGCTGGATAGACAGTACCACCAAAAAAATAACGGATAATGTAACAGCCCAGAAACTTTGTCCCAGAAAACCGAAAAGCAATTGGTCCGAACTCAATAAAGAGAGATGCCGCAGAATGGAACGATTAGGACTGATGACCGATGCTGGAAGAGCCGTTCTGCCGGATATGTCACCCGAAGGTTTTACCATAGACAAAGATATATTGCAGAAATTGCAATCCGACCCTATGGTGTGGAACAACTTCTGTCAGTTACCAGACTTATACAAACGCATAAGAATCGATACCATTCAAATCAAAAGGAACCAGCCTGAACTTTTTAAAAATCGCCTGAACAAATTCATAGAAAATACCCGAAAAGAACTTCTTTACGGCATTCATGATTATTTGTTGTATTTTATTGGACAGATTTTGCTCACACTCCACGTGGACTATGTACTGAAAAAGTCCTGATTCTTTTTTCTCAATCCATGTGCATAAAGGCCGGAACAGGCAATGTGTGATTAATACACAAGCCACTAAAACTGCCGCTTCTGCATATAGGCTGACTCCAGATAATGTACCGCATGCAGCAAAGCACCAGATAGTAGCTGCTGTATTCAGCCCTCTGACATTAAACCCGTCTCTCAGGATGAGGCCTCCTCCTATAAAGCCTATCCCTGAAACAATTTGTACTGCCACTCTTGACGGATCTCCATTACCTATCGTCATGTCCACATGAAAGTACGGTAAAGGCTGCAACTCCTACTGAAACAAGGATGTTAGTCCGCAACCCAGCATTACGTTGCCTGTACTGTCGTTCAATACCAATTAATGTGCCCATTACGAAAGCACACCCCATTCTTGCCAAGTAATCGTAAAATAACATCATATTTTTTTCTGGCAAAGATATTGCAGGAATGGGGGAATATTGTTAGAGTTGTATTAAAAATGCGTTAGAATGGGTTTTAATACGTGGTCCATATAATAATATTTCCGGTACGATCCAGAATATGTATGGTACCGTAATCTTACAACGTTGACTCCCTGTATACCGTTTCCGCATCTAACACAATTATCTTATTGGTCATCGCAGGATTCTCCAGCTTTTCGATGATGATTTTTGAGGCCGTTTCAGCCATTAATTCCACGGGCTGTTCTACTGCTGTTATGGTGGGGTAGACCAGCTTGCTTAATTCTGTCCCCGACATACAGGCAATGGACACATCCTGAGGTATTCTGACTCCGGTAGCCTGAAGGTAATTCTTGGCTCCCAGTGCAGACATTTCTGTAAAACAAAAGATGGCATCGAAAGGAATTTTTTTCTCTACTAACATTCTTACGGCATTTTCTCCGCTGTTGAAGTCTACTCCAGCTTCTACTAAATACTCCTCTTTGAAAGGTATATTGAACTTGCTAAGAGCATCCTTGTATCCTTTGATACGTTCAAATGTATTCTGAATATAGGAAGGTCCTGTAAGGTGAATTATTTTTGTTTTACCTTTTCTTATCAGATGCTCCACCATAAAGAAAGACTTGATGTAGTCGTCAATCTTTATTTGTGAGGCGTCCATTTCGGCAATCGTTCGGTCAAAAAGAACGATAGGTATTCCTTTGTGGATGATTCTGCGATACTCATTCAGGTTTACCTGATCATGACAAATGCTCAAGAGTATACCGTCCACTCTGTAGTCTTCCATCATTTGTAGATTTATTCTTTCCACTTCCGGATTTTCCTGCGACTGCGCCAGCATTACGCGGTAACCTGATTTATTGAGATACTTTTGGGCGTATGTGATGAAATTGACGTAGAACGAAGTAATCATTTCAGGCACCACAATACCAATGGTACGGGTGCTTTGCTTTCTTAGATTGACGGCCAGTTCGTTGCGCTTATATCCTAATCTTTGGGCCACTTCCAGGATTTTGGCTTGTGTTTCTTTGCTTACATTCTGATTGTCGCCGCGTAAGGCACGCGAAACGGTCGATTTGGAGATTCCCAGTTCTTTAGCGATGTCGATTATGGTAGCGTATTTCATGGTATTCAGGGTTGAATGGTTTTAGTGCAAATATAATGTTTTTTCGGGAACGGTTGCGGAAAATGGGAACGGTTGCGGGAACGGTTGCGGAAAATTATGTTTGATTTTTCCGTGTTTTGCTGGAAACGGGGCTTTACTTTTGGATTAGAAAAACCCCAAAAACTAATAATTATGATACACATGGAGAATAAGTTTGAACAGTCGAAAGTTCCGTTTATCAGCAAACTGGCTTATGGCATGGGAGACGTCGGATGTAATTTTAGTTGGATGTTCGTAGGCAACTTCCTTATGATTTTTTATACCGATGTATTTGGTATTGGCATGAGTGCCGTAGCCTCCCTGATGCTGTTTTCGCGCTTCTGGGATGCCATAAACGATCCTATCATCGGAGGGTTGTGCGACAAGACAAAAACACGTTGGGGAAGATACCGTCCCTGGCTTCTGTTTGGAGCCCCACTGACGGCATTGATATTGATACTGACCTTCTGGGCACATCCCGAATGGAATGACACCGGCAAGATTTTTTACATGGCAGTTACTTACTGTTTACTGGTACTGGGATATACCTGTGTCAACATTCCGTACGGAACTCTTTGTGGAGCCATGACACAGAACATGGATGAGCGTGCACAGATTAATACTTCTCGTTCAGTTAGTGCCATGATAGCCATAGGGATAATTAATATCATTACCATACCTTTGATTGAAACCTTCGGAGAAGGGGATGCGCGGCAAGGTTATTTGATGGTAGCTGTTCTTTATGGAATCATTTTTGCTCTATGCCATATTTTCTGTTTTTCCAAGACCAAGGAAGTGATAGAGGTTCCCGTAGAGCAGAAACTGCCACTGAAAACGCAGCTTAAAGCGATAATGAAAAACAAACCGTATTTACTGGCGCTTGTCGGGCAGATTCTTTTTGGATTTATTCTTTATGGCCGCAATGCAGATATGCTGTATTACTTTACTTATGTGGAAGGAAGTGCCTCACTTTTCTCCATGTATTCACTGGCTATTATCATCCCTTCAATCGTTGGGGCGGCTTGTTTTCCTTATGTGTTCAAGCTGACCAAGAATAAAGGTTGGTCTGCTTCAGTATTTGCTTTTGGTACGGGTGTAACCATGATTGCCCTCTATTTCTTTAGTCCGGTTGCTACTCCTATAGGATTTTATGCGTTTTCAGCGCTTTCCCAGTTCTTTTTCTCGGGATTCAACACAGCCATCTATGCCATTATCCCAGATTGTGTGGAGTACGGTGAATGGAAAACCGGAATCAGAAACGATGGATTTCAGTATGCCTTCATTTCGCTGGGCAATAAAATAGGTATGGCGTTAGGCACTTCGTTGCTGGCATTGGTCTTGGGAATGCACGGATATGTATCAAATGCCACTCAGAATGAGGAGGTCGTTTCTATCATGCGACATGCGTTTAGTACGATTCCGGGAGCTTTGTGGATATTTACCGCTGTAGTCCTGATTTTCTATAAACTCAATAAGAAGCTGTATAACAGGATTGTACGGATTGTAAAATATCGGATTCTTAGAAAAACTCGCTAATATTTATCATACGATTATTATAAACTTAAAAATGAAGGAAAGATGGAAAAGAAGATGAAAGTTGCCGTAATGAACGGTGTCGGGAAAATGGGATTTGTAGAACGTGAAATACCTCAGCCAGCTGATAATGAAGTTCTAGTGAAGTTGGAATACGTAGGGATATGTGGTTCTGATATGCATTATTATGAAACCGGCCGGATTGGCAACTATGTGGTAGAACCTCCTTTCGTGCTGGGACATGAGCCTGGTGGAGTAGTCGTTGAAGTGGGGAAAAACGTGACACATCTAAAAGTTGGCGACCGGGTTGCACTTGAGCCGGGAAAGACGTGCGGACATTGTGAGTATTGCAGGGAAGGGAGGTACAACCTGTGTCCGGATGTAGTATTCTTCGCCACTCCTCCTGTAGACGGTGTGTTCCAGGAATATGTGGCCCATGAAGCGGCATTATGTTTCAAGTTGCCCGAGAATGTGGATACCCTGGAGGGGGCTCTGATAGAACCTTTGGCGGTAGGATTTCATGCAGCCAATCAGGGCGGAGCACATGCCGGACAAACAGCGGTGGTGTTTGGTGCCGGCTGTATCGGACTGGTTTCCATGATGGCTTTGAAGGCCGAAGGGGTATCCAGGGTATACGTGGTTGACATCATGCAGAAGCGTCTGGACAAGGCCATGGAACTGGGAGCTACAGGTGTGATAAATTCCATGAATACAGATGTGCAGGAAGAAATAGGCCGGTTGACAGAGGGGAAGGGTGTCGACCTGGTAATAGAGACCGCCGGAATGGAAGTAACCACCCGTCAGGCCATTCATATTACTAAGAAAGGTGCTACAATCGTGCTGGTAGGCTATTCCAAGACGGGCGAAATGACCCTTCCTCTTAGTCTTGCCCTTGATAAGGAGCTGACCTTTAAGACTGTTTTCCGTTATCGTCATATTTATCCTATGGCTATTGAGGCTGTGGCTTCCGGCAAGGTTAACCTTAAAGGAATAGTGTCAAACATATTCAACTTTGACGATATTCAGGCTGCGATGGATAAAAGTGTGAGTGACAAGGCTAATATCGTGAAATCTGTAGTAAAAATCGGGTAGTGGACTTGCGTCCGGATAAATTTTAGAGAACCATGAAAAATATAATCGTAGGTATAGGTGAGGCGTTGTGGGATGTGTTGCCCAATGGGAAGAAAATAGGGGGTGCACCTGCAAATTTTGCTTACATTGTATCGCAGCTGGGGCTTGAAAGTGTGGCCATCAGTGCATTGGGTAATGATGAACTTGGACAAGAGTTGCGTGAGAACCTTGACCGTAAGCACCTGAAGTATATATTGCCGGCGGTGGCATATCCTACCGGTACGGTAGAAGTGCAACTGAACGAGGAAGGCATTCCATGCTATGACATTAAGGAAAATGTAGCCTGGGATAATATTCCGTTTACAGAAGACTTGGAACATATTGCTTCACATGCCATGGCCGTATGTTTTGGCTCATTGGCCCAGCGAAACCTGGTTTCACGTGATACGATCAACCGGTTTTTAGATGCGGTTCCGGATGAGGAGGGAAGATATAAGATTTTTGATGTCAATCTCCGGCAGCATTTTTACAACTGGGAAATTATTCATGAATCGGCAATGCGGTGTAATGTACTAAAGATTAATGATGAAGAGCTGGTTGAAATTGGAAAGATATTTGGATGGTCGGAACTGAGTATAAAGGAAACATGCTTGAAACTGCTGGCTGACTACAATCTGAAAATCCTGATTCTGACATGTGGGGTGAATGGCAGCTATGTGTTTGAAAAAGAGTCTGTATCTTTTGTTCCCACTCCGAGAGTTGAAGTAGCTGATACGGTCGGTGCCGGCGACTCTTTTACTGCTGCATTTGTGGCTGCTATGTTAAAGGGAATGCCTGTAAAACAGGCACATCAGCTGGCGGTTGATGTTTCGGCTTTTGTCTGTACTCAGCATGGGGCAATGCCCGTTCTGCCGGAGCAACTAAAAAGCCTGTGCAGATGAGAAAGCTTTGTCTGATAATATGGGGAGTATTTTTTACTCTCCATACATTTGCTCAGTTTCATCTGGATGCCCGGCTGTCCAATAATCATTTGTGGAGAGGAATTGAAGTAGCCGACGGAATGGTTGTGACTTCAGATCTCTCTTATACATTCTTGAAAGGACATGTTTGTGCCGGTTTCTGGGGAGGAACCAATACCGCAGGCCAATATAAAGAATTCAATAATCATTTGTCTTTTCAGGTAAAAGGCTTGTCTTTAGCTTTCTGGGATACGTATAATTTTTCTCCGCAAGCCACATATAACAATAAAGAGTTCTTTAACTATAAGGCCTCGGAAACAGGTCGTTTTCTGGATGCGATAGTGAGTTACAGATTTGAAGGGAAATTCCCGGTTTATATAAGCTGGTCTACCATTATCTTCGGCCGAGACAGAAATCTGTCCAATAGTGAAAACAAGTATTCTTCTTTCTGCTATGTGGAATATCCTTTGTATACAAAAAAAGGCTGGAGGGTAGATGCGGGTGCAGGAGGTGGCTTTGCTCTGAATAAAGCAGGTGAGAGCAGTCATTTTTATGGCACAAAAGCAGGCATTGTGCATGTAAGTATGAAGGTTGCTCGAACGGTTTCCCTGGGTGGATATAAGATTCCGGTCCATGTTTGCATGGTATGGAATCCGCAAGCTAATCAGGCATATTATCAGGTAGCTGCCCAGATAATATCATTGTAAAATAAGGTACTTGAACCCTTGTTCGTAACTGTACTTCATAAAAACACCCCAAA
>URWP01000059.1 GCA_900551645.1 uncultured Bacteroides sp. | reverse complement strand
AACGATGATAGATATAGAAGGAATAAGCGTACTCTTGAAATCCTGCAGGAAGAAGTATACCACCAGGATAACCAGAATAATGGCAATCACCAACGTCTCTACAATACTGTAAATCGAAGCATACAGGAAGTCATTAGAACTCATCAGATTGACAACCTCCAACCCTTCGGGCAGATCTTTCGACAACTCATCGAGCAAAGCCGAGATTTCGGCATTCACGGCAGTAGCGTTCGATCCTGCTGTCTGGAAGGCCATGAAGGCAATGGCTGTTTTACCGTCCATCTCGCCTTCGTAGCTATAACTTAAAGCGCCCAGTTCTACTTCGGCTACATCTTTCAGACGAAGAATGGAACCGTCTTCCTGTGCACGGACTACAATGTTCTCAAAGTCTGATACTTCTTTTAGACGGCCCCGGTATTTCATGGTAAGCTGATATACATTGTTTGAATTTTCACCTAAGGAACCGGTCGGTGCTTCCAGATTCTGCATAGCCAATACGGCACTGATGTCCGATGGAACCAGACCGTATTGCGCCATACGGTCAGGCTTCATCCAGATTCGGATGCTGTAGGGCGCATTCATTGCCATCACATCGCCTACACCGGCAATACGTTTGATTTGTGGCACAACGTTGATATCGAGGTAATTGCCTATGAATGCCTGGTCATAGCGTCCGTTGGTGCAGACCAGTGAATTGATTTGCAGAAAACTGGTCTGACGTTTCTGTGTAGTTACACCGATTTGCGTTACCTCGGCAGGCAACAATCCCTGTGCCTGTGTTACGCGGTTTTGTACGTTTACTGCTGCCATATCGGGATCGGTACCTTGCTTGAAATATACCTGTATGGTAGCCGAACCGTTATTGGTAGCTGTAGAGGTCATGTAAATCATGTTCTCCACACCGTTGATACTTTCTTCCAACGGCATGATAACACCGTTCATTACGGCATCCGCATCAGCTCCTGTGTAAGTGGCAGACACATATACTGTCGGTGGAGCGATATCAGGATATTGCTCTACAGGCAATGTAAAGAGCGAGATAAGGCCTATGGCAAAAATCAGGACGGAGATGGATATAGCCATTACCGGCCGTTTGATAAATATATTTCCTTTCATCATAATGTTTATTGTTTGTGGAGTCAAGAAATACTTCCTGTTACTCCCTTTAAGGTTACTGCATGTTCTTGAAGATTAAACCTGAATTATTATTTTATCTGCATTCCTTCTCTCAGCAATCCGGCTCCTTTCGCTACAATCTCTTCGCCCGGTTTCAGCCCATCCATTACAACGAATTCACGGCCATTGCTTATCGGGGCTACAGAAACCAGTGTAGAAGCGGCTTTCCCATCTACCACTTTATATACCAGATATTTATTCTGCATTTGTACAGCGGCTCCCTGAGGTATTATAATGCAATCCTTATAAACGCTGGGGATGGAAATACTGCCGGAAGCTCCACTGTGTAACAAGCGTGCTTCGTTGGGGAAAGCAGCTCGTGCAATGACTGTACCTGTCTGGCGGTCGATGACGCCACTGATGGATTCAATTTTTCCCTTCTCTCCATATACGGAATTGTCGTTCAGTGTCAGTGTCACTTCGGGCATGTTCTTCAGGGCCTCATCCATCGAGCCATATTGGCGGGTAAGTGAAAGCAGTTGGTTTTCGGTCATGGAGAAATAGACGTACATTGTACTGTTGTCACTCACTGTAGTAAGAGGTTGTGCCATGGCTGAACTGACCAAAGCACCTACACGATAGGGTAAAGCACCCACAACACCATTGCTGGGACTTTTTACTTCAGTATATGACAGGTTGTTTCGGGCATTCATTTCTTGTGCTTCAGCCTGTGACAGTTGTGCTTTGGCTGTAAGATAGTTGTTTTCGGCTGTCTTCAAACTGAATGCTGATACAACTTTCTGTGCATACAGTTCTTTCTGGCTGTCGTAGTTCAGTTTAGCGGTGGCTAAAGAGGCACGGGCTGTTTCCACATTGGCTTCTGCTGTCTTCAGAGCTGCCTTGTATGGTACTTGGTCAATGACGAACAGCAACTGTCCCCGGCGTACTACTTCTCCTTCGGTTACGCAGAGACGAACAATGGTGCCCGATACTTGCGGATAGATGTCAATGTCCTGTTGCCCGCGTATGCTGGCAGAATAGGAAGTAGAAAGTTCCTTGTCGGCGGTGGTCACTGTCATGGTTTCATAAGAAGAGGATTGTACTGCGGCATCCGGTGCCTGTTTGCACGACGCCAATCCTAAAACTGTACAACCGACGAGTGTCATCAGTCGTTTTTGGTTGATTTGTACTTTTTTCATATTCAAATTATTAGTTCATAATGATACAAAGATAGGAGAATGAAACAACTCATGCTTTATCTAAATTTCTGTATCGATGTCCTATATTCCTTATATTGGAAAATTTTTATGGCAAAAAGCGGAATAGAGAACAAACGGACAGCTTTTGTGTAAAATAGAACAGCTTATATATTCCGATATTTCTCACCTTTGTAACAGGAGAATAGGACATTCATTCCAAGAAGTAAATCTGTCAAAGATTCTGCATCTTGACACCTGCATTATCGGAAGGTAGAATTTATGGAATTTTTGTTATCTGTATGTATTTTGATACATTGGATAAAAATTAAAAAGTTGATTATCCGTTGAATATTATTATTTACTCTGTACAAATTTTTGATGCATATGTATACAAAAGAAGAAACGATTATTACAGTTGGTATCGATGATCTGAAAAAGCATAGAGAAGTAGCAGGAGAAGAGTACCTTGATTATGTAGATGATAATGTAGTAGTAGCTAGAAATATGGAGAAACTGCCTTATTCTAACCAAATGATAAGATTGAATCTGTTTATCATCGTAGCTTGTATTGAAGGAAAGATTCAATTGAGTATTAATGGAAAAGAATATCGTTTGCGGGACGGGGAGGTTTTTGTTTGTTTGCCCACGATGATTATGAGTAATGTGTTGCTCAGTCCTCAGCATAAAGTCAGTCTGATAGGTTTTTCTACCAAATTCCTGCAGCAGACAGTAAAACGTGGAAAAGCAACAGAAAAGGCGATGTATTATCTTTATAGGAATCCGGTATTTGCCAAGGTCTCCGAGGAGGAAACCAGGGACAGCTATAATTTTAATTTATATTATCAGCTGATTATGGATAAAATCAGTAATCCCTCTCATCTATACCGGCAGGAAATTTTAGGATATCTTTTTTCCGCTTTGTTTCATGAAATGTTGGAAGGTATCCAAAAACATTCTGATGAGACTGAAGAGACTGGTATGGAAATTAACCGGAATATGCATATCTTTAGAAAATTCATGGAAGAACTCACTGTCGATGGAGGAATGCATCGTTCTGTTGGTTATTATGCCGACAAGTTGTGTTATTCTGCCAAGTATATTTCTGCAGCTATTAAAGAAGTCAGTGGTCGTACACCTACAGAGTGGATTAATGATTATGCTATTGAGCAGATAAAGCATCAACTGGAGCATTCAGACAAGTCTATTAAGGAAATTGCTGAGATGTTCAATTTTCCCAATCAGTCTTTCTTTGGCAAGTATGTAAAGACCCATTTGGGTATGCCTCCAGCTCATTACCGTACCTACTCCAATAATAAGGAGAGACTGGATGTATAGACTTTATAATAAGTATAAGCTTGATTGCCTGAAGTTCATTTACTTAGGTTGATATGGCTTAAAATAATCCCGTCATTGGCAACAATGACGGGATTGTTGTATATAATAATGGATTGATGATATTAAAAGGACAGTTTCATAGTCATCCGTACCCCTGATTTCTGGATATCGGGATGGTTTCTGTAATTTAATCGCCAGACATAATCAATCCGTAGAAATTTGAATATATTTTCTATTCCTACTCCTGCTTCCATATAAGGTTTTTTTCCCATTATGAAAGATTCCTCGGGAAACATATACAGCCCTTCCTTGTCAGAGGTAACCATTGGATTGTTCTTGTCCGTAAGATTTCCCCATAATCCTCTGAATGTAAAAACTTCCCTCCATTTCAGCTTCTTGATTAAAGGGATTCTGTTCAGCAGGTTTCCGTTCATGTAATAAGTCACATCCCATGAAGCATATTCATCATTCAGAAATTCCAAGGCATTCATATTGGTATAAGCTTCCGGTTGTATGGTATAAGTCAGATTGGCATTGGGGAGTATGAGCAAAGGATAGGGAACTTTACTCCATACTTTTCCTGCTTTGGCGATAAAGTCAATATAACCGAATGCGGAAAGCCAGAAGCGTTTTTGTATACCGATATCAGTCCGTTGGTAGTTATAGGAAGAACCCAGGAACCCTTTTTTGGCCATCACATGACTCAGATTGAATATCAGGGCATCGTAGGTGATAGGTACACGTTGGGTCCGGGTTTGATAGAACTTCTCATTCCGTCCGTAACGGAATCGTAATTCCAATGCTGTAAGGTCGTAATGGTTGACAGGCGTTAAAGAACCGTCTGCATGGTATCTGTTGAATGCCGCGAAGGGTGTCGCATATTCCCGTTGGTTTCGGATGATGGCTGCATAGGATATTCCGTTATAATGTTCCCGGGTGTAGGTCAGTTCAGCCTTTCGCAGGTAAGTGGCATACTTGTCTTTCTTCCGGCGGATAGCCAGCATCATGTTGTCTTTGCTGGTGTACATGTATTGTTGGCCCAGTTTGTTCAGGTCATACATGTATTCCATGCGGATGGAATGGATGGGATACTCCAGTCGGTAATCTTTACGGTCTTTGAAGGAGTATTCCAATAAGGCATCGTATTTGAATTTCTGATCTCTTGTTCCATAAGCCAGATAGCCATCGGCAAACCATCTTTTACTGAGCACAGGGGTTGTTCCTCCACCGATACGGAAACGGGCTCCTTCCACGGTATTCCCGTTGAAGGTAGAGTTCATAGGTCCTAAATCGAATTTGTTCTTTGACGGATCTTTATGAGTGGGAATGTATCCGGAAACCAGTGTACTTATGATTTTTTCTGTAATATAGAATACAGGAACCGAACGTAGTCTGGTCATTAGAGTGCTTACAGAGTTAGGGTTCTTTCGGACAGCTTCATTCGGACGTACAGTCTTCCAGTAGTTGTCTGATTGATGATAAGCATCTGTACAGATAATGGTGGGACTGCTTTCCTGAAACACTTGAGCTGTCTTTGCGTCTGGCTCATCAAACGAATGGTTGCGGTAAATATTCAATCTTCTTGCATACATCCCTTTCGACTTTTCGCTTAATTTAAAATTTACTTTAATGTCATCTTTTGTTATCAGACGAGTACTGTCGGCAGTACGCTCGAAGGTCTGTTCAATGGTCATGTGTGACACAAAGTTCAGATTGATATCTTTCGGTACATTCAATATGGCTTTCTTGACGAAATAGGTTGAGTCAAGCGTGACATACAAATGTCCTGTAAATCCGAATGTCTCGGAATTGAAAGGTACGAATCCCAAGTCTATACAAGGTTGTCCGGCTACATCCAGTGTATCGAGCAGATAATATTTATAGTAATTGGGACCGATGTTGGAAAGTGGGCTGACAAAACGCTGCAGGAACAGCGGTATGTCATTCTTGAATATATCCACTTCGCGGAAAGCCTCTCCCAGAAACTGTTGTACTCCGTCCCGTGAGAATACTTCGTCCACTCCAGATGACTGACTGCCTTTAATTACGTGCTTTTCTGATTTCGGGTGATTGCGATAATATACCATTTCGACCCGTTCTTTTTCCGAGACCGGTAGAATCGTGGTTCCGTCAGTCAGTGTATCGACGAATTCTTCCACAAAACCGAATTTGTTTTTCTTCCCGGATTTGGACGGTTTGGGGGTATATTCGTTCATGGCAAAAAGAATGTTTTCATAATGCTCATAGCTGAAATAGTTTTGTGTATAAGGATTGTTCAAATTTTTACGTTCGATCATTTTTCGTATCAGCCGGACTGCCGGATTATCTTTTTTCCGATATTTCTCTTTCTGGGGCTTGATAACCACTTCTTCAAGATGGATTCCACTAGGTGACAAGGGAATCGACAGATACGTTGTCTTTTCCGGAATCAACTCTATTTTATGTGAATCATATCCTAAGTAAGAAACTACCAAAGTCTTTTTCCCGGAAGGGACAGAAAGGGAAAATTGTCCTTCTCCATTTGTAATGGTTCCGAAGGTGCTCCCTTGAATCAGTAACTCTGCATATGGAAGTGCTTCTCCTGTTATCGAATCGGTGACAACTCCTTTTACAGTCACATTTTGTCCGTATAGTCCGGACAAGAGCAGGAGTGATATGAGCAGACAGCAGATTTTCTTATTCATGATGCACTTCAATAAATTTTACAAAATTCTATTTTCATTTATAATTTACAGTCAGTAAGCAGTTGCTTACAGAGTTTTTCGTGGCGGTAACACATGTATTTGCATATTAATCCCATGACAATGATTTCAAAGCAGAAATATAGCCAGGGGAAATCTGTCAGACAGGTGAGATAGAGTACGATGGCACGTGTATTGAATGTCAGGATGTTGGTCCATTTCATCAACGGCAATGACAGAGTACGGAAGTGTTCACGGAAAGACAAGGGTACATGTTCTATTCCGTGGTACTTGTCTGTCAATTTTTTCATCAGTAATTGGAAATTAGGGGTCTGAGACTCTTGTGTCTTGGTGTAGTTAATGTAGGTTTTCAGAAAAAGTTTCCAAAGTACATTTCCTTTCCAAGGTGTTTCGTTATAAATCTTCTGCTGTTGTACGGAATTGTCCAGTTCACTTCCAGACTCTCCCTTTAGAAAGAAAAGATGAATCTGACGGTAATAGTCGGCCAGTCCGCATTGCCGGCTGTGGCAGACGAACCCGGAATACAATACGACTGCCAGTATGATGGATGTAGCGATCCATCCGTTGGCAGGTGTATCCGCTATTTCCAGCCAGCTGAATTCCAAATCATGGTGCAGGTAGAAGCGGTAAACCAGACTCAGATAAATAGGGATGAACCATACCTCGCTGGCTGCTCCGTCAAGAATTCGTCCCAGACGGGTCTTCTGCCCGGTCATGCGAGCCAACTGCCCATCAGCACTGTCGTAGAAATTGGCCCATGCCAGCAGAATAATGGCAATCAAGTTGTATACAAGTCCTTTTGTCCCTTCTGTGCGGTAAGATCCATGAGCAAAGAAGAAAGCAGAACTTGCTCCGATAATCATGGACAGGATAGTTACCACATTGGGATGGACATGCAGACGCTTGAAGAAAAGTGCCCATACATATCCGATTGGACGTGTCCACACTTTGTCAAGCCATTCTTCTGTATCGTTCGATTTATAAGTAGATTTAATTGTTTCTTTTTTCATATCTATCGACTAATTTGTTTTTCTTTCCAGTTTCATGAATATTAATCCTGTCAGGGTCCAGAAAAGTTCGCGCACCCTACAGATGATTCCGATGAAAATGCCTATTTCACCGCTCATTCCCAGTGCTATTACTGACATGGCAAATCCTCCTTCGCGGCCTCCGACCTGCATAGGCATGAATCCCAGTAAATTGGCAAACAGGGAAGTAAAAGCCAGTATCAGGAAGGAATACAGAAATACTAGTCCGTAACCTCCAGTTCCTCCGTCTATGCCGAACAGAAGCAGCATAAAGAAGATTTCCAGGCTCTGTAACAGCCGTCCGATATATTCCAGAAAGAAACTGACATAGAATGACCGCCTGTTCTGATGATGCAGTTCCGCTATCTGATTGTCAATCTTCTGTAAATCCTCGTGATGCTTTTCACCAAAACGTTGTCCCCACTTCCGGAGTCCCGGAATGCGGATAACCAGGCGGAAGAAACGTACGGTCAATCCATACTTGTATCCTCTTATAAAGAGATAAATTCCTCCGCAGCAGAAAAGGACAGCAAAGGCCATACACGATATCAGAGACATACTTAACGGAACAAGACCATTGATTCCCAATAGGAAATATACGGCAACAGCTGTTAGCCAGAACCAAAAATGACTGAATATGTGCATCATGGAAAAAAGAATAACGGATGAAGTGGCTTTGGGTACTCCCATGAACGGTGAAACGGACATGATTTTGTATGCTTCGCCTCCCAATAGCCCGACAGGAGTAACGGAGTTCAAGGCGAACCCGGTTATTGTGTATCTTGTCAATCGGGAAAAACCGACCGGACATTGACTATCGCTTCGGATAATTACTCTCCAGGCCAGTGCATTCAACATGTAGAGTATCAACCACAGACACAAGATAGCTGCCAGCCAATAACCGGCTTTCCGGATATCCTGCCAAAGTTGGGAGAAACTGACATCGAACGTGCAACACATAATGACTACAGCTACAATGCCTATGACAAAGAACAGGTTATTCACTCGTTTTTTCATTTTCCGTAATTTTTTGTGTCGTTTATTATTCATTCAATGTCAGGTATCTTTGTTGCCATTCCTGATAGTAAGAGGGAAGTTCTGTCATCAATTCTCCTTGAGGATTGATAAACAGTTGGGTACTGCTTCCTTCTGCACATAAGACATGGTCACTTTCACGGTAAACCTGATAAGTGTAGTCAAGGCGTGCTCCTAACTTGTACATATACCGTGTGTGGATTTCTACTTTTTCATTGATAAAAAGAGGAGCGTAATATTTTACCTTTATTTCATAAACAGGGGCATAGATTCCCGCACGTTGCATGTCGGCATATCCGATACCCGGATAATGTCTTCCAAAAGATTCTCTTCCATCTTCGAAATAAGTGAGGTAGGTTCCATGCCATACTCTGCGCATGGAATCTATTTCATGAAATCTCACTTGTACGCAACAAACATCTTCAAGTTCTTTCATGTAGGTTGGGTTTAAAAATAGCAGTATCGAAACTGTTTATATATTCCGTTTTTTAGGTATAGAGTCCTCCACAGATTGAAATAACTTCTCCGGTAATATAGCTGGCTGCATTCGAAGCCAGGAAACCGACGACTTCCGCCACTTCTTCCGGATTACCCAGTCGGTTGGCTGGTATGGTTTTCTTTAATGCTTCTTCATCCAGACCTTCCACCATGTCTGTCTTGATAAAACCGGGAGCTACAGCATTGACAGTGATATTTTTACGGGCCACTTCTTTGGCTAATGCTTTGGTGGCTGCTATCAGTCCTCCTTTGGCGGCCGAATAGTTTGTCTGTCCTTGTATACCGCTCAGACCGCTGATACTGGCCATATTGACAATACGTCCATACCGGTGGCGCATCATCGGTTGCAGAAGTTGCTGAGTAACATTGTAGAATCCTTTAAGTGTGATATCGACCACTTGATTCCAATCTTCTTCCGGCATGAGTGCCAGAATATTGTCACGCCTGATGCCGGCATTGTTTACCAGTACTTCAATGTAAGAGTCTGGGTGTGCATCCTGCCATCCTTCAATGATCTTCTTGACTTGTTTACTGTCACTTACGTCAAACATCATGATTTCACCGTCCTGTCCGGCAACTCTTACCAGTTCAAGTGTCTTCAAGGCTTCCGACAGATTGTTTATACCATTGACAATCACATAATAGCCCATACAGGCTAATTTTACACATACGGCACGTCCGATTCCTCGACTGCCGCCAGTTACCAATGCATATTTCATACAAAGATTATTTTAATTGGTTCCATAAATATTCTTTTCCTACAATTTCTGCACACGTAAACAAGGCTGTCAAGGTAACACCATGTATGCCGTGTAGTATCAGATTCTGACCTGTCAGTAACAGGTTAGGTAGAGGGGTACGAGGGGAAAGCAGGGTCATCATCGGATAACGATAATCTTTTCGTATTCCGTAAGCTGAACCTTCCGGGGTACCGGTATAGTCACGGTAAGTCAGCGGAGTACTGACATAAGCTTGTGTAACACTGTTCCGAAGTCCGGGAATGAACTGTTCCGCCAGTCTTATACATTCGTCTGCCAACAATCGTTTCATTTCGGTGTAACTTTCTCCCCTGTGTCCGATGTGGGTCTCTGTCCATGGCTTTAACTTGTCCCAAGTCATTGGGGTAAGTAAATCTAACTGTTGCAGATATTCACTTCCGTCTTCCGGTGGACGGGCACAGATCAGAAGGCCTTTGACCGGTATATTTTTTTGATGGAATGTCCATACATCTGGTTCCTGATAGATATACTGATTCCAGTTGAAATATTTTATTGTCCGGGGTTTGACAACCAATGAAACGGTAAACATTCCGAATGTATTTTCTAATGACCCGATACGTTTGCGGTAAATACCTCTCAGACATTCACTTTGCTTTATCCAGCTACAAGTGACGGCAGGATGTACATCACTGATAAACTGTTCTCCTTCGAAGAGTCTACCATCGGAACACCGGACACAGACCAATTTTCGGCCTTTTTCTATCAGTTCCTCTACTGTAGCCTGACATACGATTTCACCTCCTTGATTGCGGATGTCTTGAATCAGGGAATCGGCAATCAGCGAACCTCCTCCTTTCAGTCTCCAACTGCTTTCTATGAAGCTTGCGTTTCCATGCAGGAAAGAGAACAGAGGTAAGGATTCTTTTTGCAGTTCCATTTTCAGGGATGTAGCACTCAGTACGTTTATCAGTAGTGAGTTTTGAAAAGTGTCTGTCAGGGATTGCCATGCTCCTGTTTCGAACAATGAAGAAGAAAAAGCAGTTGGATTGGAATTCAGTAGGTGCTGCTGTTCTTCTTCTGTTTGTTTCAGCAGGGATACATATTGCTGTAAAGCTTTTCGTTCTTTAGGAAAATGAGTTTGTAAGGTTTTCACGAAGTTGTCATATCCTTGCATGAACGAGAATTCCTGTTCTTCGATGCGTATTCTGTCGAAGGCTTCATCCAGGCGTTTCCATGGGAGTTTGGTCAGTCCGAGCATCTTGAAAGGTTTGTACAAAGACTGTCCCTCTTCCAGTCCACCTACGTAATGGAATCCGGTGTCGAAAGTCATGCCGTTCCGTCGGTAAGTTTGAAGGCAACCTCCAGGTTGTGTTTCTTTTTCGAGTATCAGTACGCTCTTTCCTGCTTTCGACAGAATGTGTGCACAAACCAAACCACCCAAGCCACTTCCGATAATGATTATGTCGTATTTCATGGCTCCCTTTTTCAGACTGTCATGGTTCCTTTGAATTCTACATACGTCCTTGCTGCATCAGTTATCCGAGCTGTTACCTTATATCCATTTTCTATAGGACAGGCACTGATTATAACATCTACTTCCGGGCATACTGACGGGGTTGCTATCGAAAGAAATCGGCATTGCTTGATGGTAGCGATAGATAATCTTTTACCGGTCAAGTGCATGGTACATTCCTTGATGGTCTCGATGTGGCAGACTCCAGGACATATCGGATGTCCTGGGAAATGGCCTTGGTAGACGTCGCAGTCCGGCAACAGATGGAGGTGAAACTTCCCTTCTGTCTGGTTGGCTTTCACTTCCATGATTTGATAATACTTGTTCTCGAGAAGCATTTGTACAGAGGTTTAATCGTTGGAATTGATATAGAGTTTCATTTGTAGTTCGGCTATCCGTTCATTTGATACCCACGTTTCACCGCTTATACAAGTGATGTCATCGAATACTCCTTCACGTCTTACAATGGTTCTCAGTATGTCTCCAATCTGAGGAGAACGGTAACGATAAAAGTTCCGCACTTCACCGATGTAACCTACCGGAACATGTGAGATTCCTTGTTTGTGTGTCAGATAGCCGGTAAGTGCCGAAGCGGATTGAGCAATATGCTCAATCACTCCGGCTTCTGCCAGCGTTTCGTCAGGTTCCAGAAAATAATTGTCCGGTTGTATTGAAAAAAGTGTAACGGCTGTTTCTCCGTCTACATCCAACAGTTTGTCAACCATTTTGATGGGCGAACGCTGAGGTATCAGTTGGTCTATTTCGTAATTATTCATTTTCAGGAAGGTGTGATTCGATGTAGTCATACAAGTCGGTAAAAGTATGGATGTTCCGTAAATCTGTTACCGGAATCTTGATTTTATACGTATGTTGAATGATAGCTACCAAATCTACCAGACTCAAACTATCCAGAGATAGTGTATCCCGCACATTAGCATCAGGGGTGAACAGATTGGTTTCTACTTCAAATTCTTCAGATAATAAAGCGTTTACTTTTTCAATGATTTCATTACGTGTCATAATTCAGATTGTTTTATTTCGAGGTTAAATATTTTTTACAATAAGTGTGGAGTTCGTACCTCCGAATCCGAAAGAGTTGGACAGGAACATATCGAATGCCGTTTCACGTGTTTCAGGTAAGATGTTCAGGCAGGCTGTATCTTCATCGGGACGTTCGAAGTTGATGTTTCCTGCAATAAAACCGTTTTTCATCATCAGGATGGAATAAATCAGTTCACTGGCGCCCGCCATCCACATTTCGTGTCCTGTCTGGCTCTTTGTTGAGGTGACCGGTACCCGATAATCACCGAATATGCGGGCGATGGCCTGTGCCTCACGTGCATCGCCGATACGTGTAGAGGTAGCATGGGCATTG
>URWP01000058.1 GCA_900551645.1 uncultured Bacteroides sp. | reverse complement strand
AAGACAATCGCTGGGGTTTCTTCCCGGGAATCTCAGCCGGATGGAATGTGACAGAAGAAGAATTCTGGAAAGAATCTAAAATTTCAGATGTCATCAGCAACATCAAGCCACGTATAAGCTACGGTGTAAACGGTAACGTAAATGGTATCGGAAACTTCGACATCTACGGTATCTATAAACAGATTGAAGCAGGTAACTACAATGGTGCTACGGGATATTACAATTCTACCTTAATCAATACTGCCTTGCGTTGGGAACAGAGCCGTTCATTCGAAGCCGGACTTGACTTGGGATTCTTCAACAACCGGTTAAGTTTTATCTTTGACTACTATAACCGTACAACAGATGACCTTCTGACTGATGTAAACTTACCTGCCTATACCGGTTTCTCCAGCATGAAGACTAACTTAGGTAGATTACGTAACTCAGGTTTCGAAATGGAAGTAAGAGCCAATATCCTGACAAATCCGAAAGGACTGAACTGGGAAGTGACAGCCAACCTAACTTCTGTATCCAACAAGATTCTGAAATTACCTACAAGCGACAAACCATTCAATCAGATTGACGGTTACGAGGTTGCAGCCGGATTATATAATTCAGCAACAGGAGAAACACCAACCAAATGGATTGGAGGATATAGAGAAGGTGGAAAACTGGGAGATTTGGTAGGTTATGTACAAAAACACATATTCAGAGATTGGGACGATGTCAGAGCCAATGCAAATATGGTTATTGACGAAGTTGCTAACCTGTATGGTCCCGGTATGGCCGACCAGATTAATCCACAGACTGGTTTGACTTACGCACAATCAAGCGGATGGAAACCTATCGAACCGGGTGATGTATGCTGGGATGATATCAATCAGGATGGAAAAATCAACAGTCTGGACCGTGCTGTTGTAGGAAACATATTCCCGAAAGTAACCGGTGGTTTCTCTACAACACTGTCATATAAGAATCTGTCTCTATATGCACGCTTTGATTATGCTTTAGGACACACTATCTATAATGACTTGAAAGCCCGTTCTTTAGGACAATATCAGGGACAATTCAACATCATTGACAAAGTACATGATACTTGGAGTAAAACAAATCCGGATGCAGACCTTCCAGTATTTACTTACGCTGACCAGTTGAACAAGAAGAATATTACACGTTCCAATAACGGAAATACAGCCGTTAACAACAACAGCTCACGCTTCTATGAAAAAGGAGACTATCTGGCTTTAAGAGAAATCACGCTGAGTTATAATCTCCCCAAAACATGGATCAGTAAAGCCGGTATGACAGACGCTTCTGTATACGTAACTGGTCAAAACCTGTTCTACATTACTGGCTATGATGGAGTTTCTCCAGAACCGGCTGTAGCAACAACATACGGTCGCGGTATTGATAACGGACGCTATCCTACCCCAAGAACCGTTTTATTTGGTTTATCTGTAACATTCTAAAAAATCAACTATTATGAAAAAAATATTCAATTATATTCTAGCCGGATGTCTGGCAACTTCTTTTACCGGTTGCTTGGATATGGAACCGGTAAGTAGCATCACCGATGCAAACTACTGGAAAGATGCTTCCCAGTTCGAAGCATTCAATGTAGGCCTCCATGGTATGCTCAGAGAAAGAACGTATACCATATTTGAACTTGGAGAACCACGTGCCGATATCTATAACTCCAACCCATTTACAGGTGAAGCAACCCAAGGAGTTGAAAGAATGATTGACAATACGCTGAATGCTGCCAATCCAGTTATCAGTAACTTTGGAGACTTCTACATACTTATCAATCAGCTCAACCTGATGATTAGTCACACAGAAACAACTGATTTACTGGATGCAAACGTCAAGAATTACTATTTAGGAGAAGCCTATGGAATGAGAGCTTATGTCTATTTTCATCTGTTGCGCTCCTGGGGTGGAGTTGTCCTTCACTTAGATTATACCGAAGGTAGTTCTATCGATATCGGTAATCTCAGTAAAGCAGCCGCTTCCGCATCGGAAGTAATGGAACAAATTAAAAAAGACATCCAGAGCTCTGAAGACGCTTTCGGAAATGACTACTCATTCAAATATGATAGATGCTACTGGTCAAAAGCTGCTACCATGATGCTAAAAGGAGAAGTCTATCTATGGAGTGGACGACAGATGGGAGGTGGCAACAGTGATTATGCCATCGCAAAAGCTGCACTTGAAGACGTAAAAAATGCAAAAGTTGGATTACAAAGTGAATTCAACAAAGTATTTGCCTACGACAACAAAGAAAACGATGAAATCATCTTTACCATCCACAGTGGAAGAAATGAATACAGTATGTGGAACAATATGTACCGCATGACCATGGTTATGAACCAAGCCAACTTCGGTACCTATTATGATGAAAATGGAACACTGTTGAATGAAACTGAGATGGCAGATATGCACGGAGTGATACGATATCAAATAGAGCAAGATTTATATACTCAGTTGTTCAGAGAAGGAGATAACAGAAGATTATATTCCTTAAAAGGTATCTATAGCAAGAATACAGAAAATGGACAGTTAACATTCAATTCTCCTATCGCCTATAAATTCCAAGGAGTATTGTTAGATGGAGATGCACAAAGAAGTTGGTTGGATGATTATCCAATCTATCGCTACGCAGACTGTTTACTTGCATTAGCTACGGCTAAAGCTTTTTTGGGAGAAGACATCTCTACAGAAATTAATGCAGTACGTGAACGTGCATACGGAACAGCTTATTTCAATGAACATAAAGCTGAGGTTGCCTATCCTAACGACACTGACGCTTCCTTCTATGCCAACAACCGTTTCGTAGCCAGCGATGCTGAACCTATTGAAGCCATTCTGAAGGAACGTTTGAGAGAGTTCATGTTTGAAGGAAAAAGATGGTATGACATCAGACTGATGGGCGATGATTATGCAACTAAATATTCCAATGCAAATAAGAGTCGTCTGCTTTGGCCAATTGATGAAAATTCATTAGGTGAAAATGACGAGTTAGTTCAGACACCTGGATATTAAAATCCATAAACAAATAAAGCCTTAGAATTTGTCCTCTAATCTTTTTTAGAGGTATATTCTAAGGCTTATTACAAACTTTTTTACGATAGGCAGCATCTCATATCCTTTTTCCCATTTCAAAAGCCTCAATGGGTCGTTCCTTTGTATTATCCTCATAAATAATATTATATGAAGACTGTATTCTTAGAAATCTGTTTAATCCTGTCTATTCTAAACAAAGGATTTGCACAAACAATTTATACACCAGATTGGGAATCTATAGATAAACGTCCTATACCATCCTGGTTCCAAGATGCTAAATTTGGAATCTTTATCCACTGGGGACTTTATTCTATTCCTGCATGGTCTCCCAAGGGGACATACGCAGAATGGTATCAATATTGGCTTGAAAATAAGACCTTATTCGGTAATGGCAATTTTAAGGGAGATGAAATATATAACTATCACCAAAAAACTTATGGCAAAGATTTTACTTATATGGATTTCGCAGCATTATTCAAAGCACAAGACTATAATGCAACAGAATGGGTTAACCTGTTTGTAGAATCTGGAGCCAAATATGCTGTATTAACAACAAAACATCATGACGGTTTTGCACTATGGAACAGCAAAGAAGCTACTTTAAACCATGCCAGGCCATGGAATAGTGTAGAAATAGGAGCACATAAAGACTTAGTTGATGAATTCGCAAAAGCCATTCGAAAAACATCACTCAAAATGGGCTGCTATTTTTCATTAAAAGAATGGAACAACCCTCTTTATGCACCTTCTACAATGTCTATTTATGTAGAACAACATTTATACCCACAGTTAAAAGATCTAATAACAAAATTTAAACCAGATTTAATTTGGGCGGACGGACCAGACAATTACGATGAAGATACTTGGAAAACAAAAGATTTTTTTGCCTGGCTATATACTTCATCAGAAATTAAGGACAGTGTGGTCATAAACGATCGTTGGGCTAAATTTAAAGGGAAAAAACATGGAGATTATTACACCAGTGAATATAGTTCCTCAGACAAAACATACGATAAGCCATGGGAAGAATGTAGAGGCATGGGATTCTCTTTCGGTTATAACAAACATGAAGATATAGAAGACTATGCAACACCACAAGCATTAATTCATACACTTATAAAAATAGTCAGCCAAGGGGGAAACCTTTTACTCAATATAGGCCCCAATGCTGAAGGAAAAATTCCTCCGATAATGCAAGAACGTTTACTCCAAATAGGAAAATGGCTTCAAGTTAACGGTGAAGCCATATATGGTACCAGACCATGGAAAGTAAACTGTCAATGGTCAAAAGGTAAACGTAACTGGAAGTCTAAGGAAAAATACTATGTCAGTGCCAATTCTATTCTAAAACAAACAGTAAATCCGGACCCAGGATATGCTGTTCAGGAAGTATTTTTCACCACAAAAGACCATAATTTATATGCTATCCTAACGTCATATTCACATAAAAAAATAAAATTATGGGATATCAAAACAACGTCCAATACAACAATTCATCTGCTAGGCTATCCTCAGGCATTAAAATGGAAACAGGAAGGTAAAAATTTAGTTGTATATTTACCACAACTGACTTTTTCTGAAATGCCATGTGAATATGCATGGACTCTTAAAATAACCAACATCCAATAACATTACAATATGAAATATTTTTGCTTTTTGATAATCCTCTATTATAGCTTACCTTGTGTTGGAAAAATATTCCCTCCCCTTCTGCCACAGCCTCAAAAAATAGTTTATACACATGAAAAGCTAATATTAGATCAAATCTATCTGGAAAATACAGAAAATTTACAGGAATGGTGGGCATGGTTACATGAGACCAATACAACAGTAATATCTATTCCAGCCCCAAAAACTATCAAAATTAATATTCTACCTCAACTTCCCGAAATTCCTCTCAATAGCCAAGAAGGATATAAAATCAAAATAACCAACAACCAAATACATGTTTCTGCAACATCCTCAACAGGAACGTATAGAGCTTTACAAACCATACGACAACTGACATGTAAAGATAAAGATATATACTATCTTCCTACCTGTGAAATCACAGACTGGCCTGCTTTCCGCATCCGTGGATTCATGCACGATGTAGGACGTACCTATATTTCTTTGAAAGAACTCAAAAAAGAAATAGAACTCTTAAGTCGATTCAAAATCAATGTTTTCCATTGGCATCTGACAGAGAACCAGGCATGGAGACTGGAAAGCAAGCTCTATCCGGAGCTTAATTCTCCTCAAAATATGACACGGATGCCAGGAAAATACTATACACTCCAAGAGGCCAAAGAACTAGTCAAATTCTGTAAAGAACATCATGTAATGTTAATACCCGAGATAGATATGCCAGGACATAGCGAAGCTTTCAATCGAGCTTTTCATGCAGACATGCAAAGCCAAAAGGGCATGGAAATCCTAAAGAAACTGATGGATGAAATCTGTGAAACTTTTGATGTACCCTATATACATATAGGAACAGATGAAGTGAAATTCACCAATCCGGAATTTGTTCCGGAAATGGTCCGCTACGTACGGTCTAAAGGTAAAAAAGTCATTTCCTGGAATCCGGGATGGAATTATCAGCCCGGTGAAATAGATATGACCCAACTATGGAGCTATAGAGGAAAAGCACAACCGGGAATCCCGGCAATAGACTGTCGGTTCCATTATCTGAACCACTTTGATACATATGCAGACCTGGTAGCTTTATACAATAGCCGTATCTACAATTGTGGCCAGGGAAGTGAAGATATTGCAGGCAGCATCCTTGCCATATGGAATGACCGTTATATCACCGATGAGAAACAAATCGTAGCAGAAAATAACTTGTATGCCAACATGCTGGCATTGGCAGAACGGGCATGGCTAGGCGGAGGCACGTGTTATTTTGACGGTCCAGAAACTTTACTACGGACAGAAACTCCGGAAACCAATCAGAAATTTGCCGACTTCGAACAACGGATGCTATGGCATAAACACCATACATTTGCAGGAGAACCGTTTCCATATGTCAGGCAGAGTCACGTAAAATGGAATATTACTGACGCCTTTCCCAACCAGGGAGACTTAAGAAAAAAATTTCCACCGGAAGATACAGAAGCAGAGACCTATGAGTATGAGGGAAAACGCTATCAGACTCATACGGTTAATGGTGCAGGCATCTATCTGAGGCATGTATGGGGAAACTTGGTACCAAGCTTTTACAAGAACCCACAGGAAAACCATACAGCCTATGCCACTACTTGGGTATATTCTCCAGAACAGCAGTCTGCCGGACTCCTATTGGAATTCCAGAATTATAGCCGATCAGAAAGTGATCTTCCTCCTGAACCGGGAAAATGGGATTACAAAGAAAGTCGCGCTTGGCTAAACGGACATGAACTGTTACCTCCCCAATGGCAAAGTACACACAAAAAACGGTCTAACGAAATACCTTTAACCAACGAAAACTGTGTATCAAGGCCACCCTTACAAGTACAATTACATAAAGGATGGAACAAACTCATGCTGAAACTTCCCATTGGTAAATTCCAAACTCCACAAGTAAGACTGGTCAAATGGATGTTTACAGCTGTATTTGTTACCCCTGATGGTACCGAATCTTTAGAAAATCTAATCTATTCACCCACTAACCCTGAAAAACAATAAGGACATGACGAAAAAAACATTTTTATTGCTCTTTACCTGGCTGACAGCCGTCACACTCTATGCACAACAGGACAAATCTCCTAAGTATTCCACTTACTATTACCAGCGTGCGTCACTTTTCGAGAGTCTTCCTGTTACATCCGAAGATATCATCTTTATAGGAAACAGCATCACCGATGGAGGAGAATGGCACGAATTATTCAATAATCCGCATGTCAAGAATCGAGGCATTAGTGGCGATACGACACAAGGTGTATTCGACCGACTGGATGCTATTGTAAACGGGCAACCAGCCAAAATTTTCCTGATGATTGGTATCAACAATGTACCACAAAACGAACCGGCAGATACCATTGCAGCTGGCATCCGACTCATTGTACAGAAAATCAAGCAAGTGTCACCTGAAACACAAATCTATGTACAAAGCCTGTTACCAGTCACCACTTATTATAATAAATTTTATGAACATACTTGCCACTGGAAAGAAATTCCGGAAATAAACCAGAAAATCAAGACCGTGACAGAAAAAGAACAAGTGCAATACATCGATTTGTTCTCACACTTCGTCGATGCCGAAGGACAGATGCAAAAACAATACACCAACGATGGACTCCATTTGTTGGGCAAAGGCTATCTGCTATGGAAAGAAATCATCACCCCCTATTTATAACCGAAATAAACTAACACTATGAACCGGAAATCTTTCTTTATCCTGTTTTTCCTCTTATTAACAGCTTCCTTATCACATGCTGACTCACCAACAAAAGTAGCTTGCATAGGAAATAGTATAACTTACGGTATAGGTACCGAGAATCCACAAGTCGAATCATATCCGGCACAACTGCAGCAATTATTGGGTTGTGATTACCTTGTAGGAAATTTTGGCAAGCCAGGAGCGACATTACTCAATCACGGACACCGTCCCTACATGAAACAGCCGGAATTCCAGAAAGCCATGGAATTTGCCGGAGACATTGCCGTGATACATCTGGGCATTAATGATACAGACCCCAGAAATTGGCCCAACTACCGGGATGAATTCGTCAGAGATTATCTAGCCTTGATTGATTCCTGCAGGAAAGCCAATCCACACTGTCGCATTCTGATATGCCGGCTGACACCTATTTCACACCGGCATCCGAGATTCGAATCCGGTACACGTGACTGGCATCGTGACATCCAACAAGCTATTGAAACAATTTCCCGTGTAGCCAATGTACAACTAATCGACCTCCATCAAGCCTTGTATGCCTATCCGCTCTTTTTCCCAGACGGACTTCATCCCAATCCGGAAGGCGCTGGTATACTGGCGCACACCGTCTATTCAGCCATTACCGGAGATTTCGGAGGCCTACATTTGCCTCAAACCTTCACCGACTATATGGTACTACAACGCAATCGCCCTCTCACTATAGAAGGGACAGCCAACGCCGGTGAAAAAGTCACAGTCTGCATTGATGGGCAACAACACACTGCTACCACAGGATACAACGGAAAGTGGAGCGTAACACTTCATCCTATTAAAGCCGGGAACAACTATGAACTGACTGTTTCCACTCTTAAACAAAAACAGACATTCCATCATGTTGCGGCAGGTGAAGTCTGGCTTTGTTCAGGACAGTCAAACATGGAGTTCCAACTGTCGCAAGCTATCACAGCGGATAAAGATATTCCCAAAGCAGACAATACAGATATCCGGCTATATCACCTGAAAGGGAAATGGGCTACCGATAACCGTGCATGGGAAGTATCTGCATTGGATTCCGTCAATCATTTGCTGTATTATCAACCTACACAATGGAAGCCTTGTACCCCACAACAAGTTGCCGGATTTTCAGCTGTAGCCTATTACTTTGGGAAAATGATTCAAGATAGTCTGAACGTACCAGTCGGATTAATCTGTAACGCTGTAGGTGGTTCACCAACAGAAGCATGGATAGACCGAAGTACACTGGAATTCCAATTTCCTGCTATTCTGAGAGACTGGACACAAAACGACTTCATCCAAGACTGGGTACGCGAACGTGCCTTAACCAATCTTCAAAAGAAAACAGACAAACTGCAACGTCATCCATACGAACCTTGCTACCTGTACGAAACAGGAATCCAAACGTTGGAACAATACCCTATCAAAGGAGTCATCTGGTATCAGGGAGAATCGAACGCACATAACATGGAAGCCCACGAGAAACTGTTCAGTCTACTGGTACAAAGTTGGCGCAGGAACTGGCAATCACCAGAACTCCCTTTCTATTTTGTTCAGCTGTCAAGTCTCAACCGACCGTCTTGGCCGTGGTTTCGGGACAGTCAAAGACAGCTGATGCAACAGATTCCCCATACAGGAATGGCCGTTTCATCAGACAAGGGTGACTCACTGGATGTACATCCCCGAGACAAACGACCAATCGGAGAAAGACTGGCACGTTGGGCTCTACACAAGGAATATGGCTTCTCGAACCTTCTTCCGTCCGGTCCACTGTTTAAATCGGCTCAGGTTGAGGGGAAACAGGTCGTGGTAGATTTCCTATACGGAAAAGGGCTACAACCTTCCAATGGAAAAGAAATAATCGGATTTGATATAGCTGAAACCGACGGACTATATTATCCGGCAAAAGCTACCATCCAGGGAGAACGCATCATATTGCACAGTCCACAAGTGAAAACACCACACTTTATCCGGTATGGCTGGCAACCCTTCACTAGAGCAAATCTGATGAATGCAGAAGGTCTTCCGGCTTCTACCTTCAGAAGTGAACTGTAATAATGCTTCACCGAAAAGGTCAATTTTTGAGGATTTGTGTTGTTTTTTCAAAAAAAAAATAAATTTGTAAAAACAATAATCTAATACATAAAATCATGAAACAGAAGATAATAGAAGTTCTTATCGTTCTTCTAGGCTTGATATGGTTACCTGCCACAGCCCAGGATAAAGAGAGACTGGAAATCGTAGGACACGTGTTCGAAAACATAGGGAAAACCCCTCTGCAGGGCACGATGGTAAGACTTCTGGACGCAAAAGGAACAGCAATAGACTCCATGAAGACCCGTGGCGGAGTTCAGAATGGCAATATAATCAAATACAAATCGGAGTTCTCATTTTCTGTTCCCAGAACCGAAGGAACACGCTACATTATCGAGGCCGATGCCACCGGTTACGAGACCGGCTATATGGAATTTACGGTTCGGGATTTAGGACGCCGAGAAACAGTAAAAGAATTACCTACTATCTATCTGATACGTGCCAAGCAACTACAGGAGGTAACTGTCACCGCCTCCAAAGTGAAATTCTACCACAAACTGGACACACTGGTTTATGATGCCAGCGCTTTCCAGCTGGCCGAAGGTTCCATGCTGGATGCATTGGTGAACCAGCTTCCGGGCGTTGAACTGAAAGACAACGGACAAATATACGTCAACGGCAGGTTTGTAGAAAGCCTGCTGCTGAACGGGCGTGACTTTTTCGGGAAAGACAATCAATTGATGCTGGATAACCTTGGTGCCTATGCCGTGAAAGACATTTCCGTTTATGAACGTGCAGGCAAGAAAAGCGAATTCTACGGCAAAGACATGGGGGATAAAGACTTCGTGATGGATGTCCGCCTGAAAAAGGAATACCAACAAGGCTGGATGGTAAATCTAGAAGGTGGAGGCGGAACAGAGGACAGATACATGGGCCGCGCATTCGGGCTATACTTTACACCTTATTCACAAATCGCTCTTTTCGGTGGCATCAACAACATAAACGACCAGCGCAAGCCGGGACAGAACACGACATGGACTCCCGAAAGCGCTCCCAAAGGAAACCAGAAGGTCTCCCAAGCGGGAATAGACTATAATGTCAGCTTCAACCGAAGTCAAGACATGTTGCAAGGTAATGTAACTTTCGCACAGATAACCGACAAGCAGATGGTAACCACAGAAAGAACCAACCTGCTTACTTCGGGAAACACATACGACTACCAATACAGCCGTGCCCAAATGCGTACCACTCAAATCAAACAATACAACGAAATAAACTTCAAACGCAAATATGTAGCGACCAGTATCGGCGAAAGAATGAACTATACCAAATATGAAAATAACAACAGCTACTCGGCGGCAACATTCGATGAAGAAAAACAGACCATGAACCGGGAAATCATTGACGACATCTATTCGGAGGCATACGTAGATATGCGTAACGGATTGATAAACCGTTCGCTACAAAACAATATACAGGACGGACACCAGCTGAATGTAGCGCTTAACTATTCCAATTATATCAAGTTCAAGAAGAACAGCGATTCATTCAGTTACGATTTCAGCGGACAATACAACGAAGACAAATCTGACTGGTTCAAGAATTATAGCATCAATTATGGCGACGATTCCACACCTGCCCACAAACAGAACGAATATTACAACCGGCCAAACAAAAGCTATACATTCAATGCCCATGCAGGATACACATATTGGCTTAATGACTCCAGGTATATCCAACCGGAATATTACTTCACCCATCAGACCCGGGACAAAGATTCGCAACGTTATCTGCTAGACCGTCTGGAGGATGAAGGGGTATTCGGATCGCTACCCGTCGGATATTTGTCAGCACTCGACTCCGACAACAGCTTCACTTCACGTTACCAAGACAATACACATCAATTGTCGATACGTATATCATCCACCTTTGGAAAACATTTCTATCTCGTAGCAACTCCCCAGGTCTATATCTTTGACCAGTCGCTCGACTACAGACGGGGCGGCAAGTTCTATCATGTAGACCGCCATACCAATTCATTCGCCCTGGCCGCATGGACGCACATGACTTATCAGTTCGACTTTAAGGAAGATCCTTTCATGGGTTCTCAACCCATGCAGATTCTCAAATTAAGCTATCTGATTACCCCCCGCACACCCGACCTGGCTTATTTGATTCCCATCACCGATGCCACTGATCCCCTGAACATCTACGAAGGTGTGGAAAGCCTGGACAACGAACGTCTGCATAAGATTGAGTTGACCTGGGAAATGAAACCTCGCAACGCATTTGGCAACACGCTGATGCTAGGATATTACATTACAAAAAATATGCTGACACGTGGCTACAGTTATAACACCCAGACAGGCGTACGTACCATCCGCTCTTACAACACCAACGGAAACTGGAACCGGTTCATCAACAACACGCTTTCATGGCAGTTCGGATCGAAAAAGCAATTCTCGCTCAGTTCCATTTCACGTGCCGAACAATCGTATATGAGTGACATGATTGGCATGGACATGACAGAACCCGTCAAATCCACTGTCAAGAACTGGTTTTTGACAGAAAATTTAAAGATTGACTGGCAATTAGGAAAACAAAAACTGGGATTGCGTGCCGATGTTATCTGGCGTGATACCCGCAGTACCCGTGAAGACTTTACACCCTTTCAGGCCACCACGCTCAATTACGGCGTAACGGGAGTGTTCAAGTTGCCAGCCAATTTCGGCTTCTCAACAGACCTTACCTGCTATACCCGCCAAGGATATGCAGACAATACCCTCAACACCACCGATGTAGTATGGAATGCCCGTCTGAGCTATACGGCATTCAAGGGACGGTGGGTGTTCATGCTCGATGGTTTCGATATCCTGAATCAGCTGAGCAACGTGACATACGGCATTAACGCACAGGCACGTACCGTAACCTACACTAACGTGTTACCTCGTTATGCCATGCTGCATGCCCAATACAGATTCAATATCCAACCGAAGAAACGTTGATAAAGCAAGAGTCCTGAATAACCGTGAAGCTATTCAGGACTCTTGCTTTATCTAGGGATATTCAGTAAATGTCCCTAAAATATATAATGGCATATGAAGATTATAGAA
>URWP01000057.1 GCA_900551645.1 uncultured Bacteroides sp. | reverse complement strand
CAGTCGCTATTGTTGTATATAAAGGTTTAATACCTGTAGTTGGCCGAATACTTACTATTTTACTGTAAGAGAACGTATGTCCTAGGTTTGGAGGAAGTAGAATTCAGATAGATACATATTAAAAAACAAACGGTTATCGATACAATATAAATTGGAACTGCTATATGAGATTGTTTTTCTACTACTTTATTCTTAGTGATAAGAAAATTCCGTTATTTTTATCGTTTCCTGCCAAGAAATTTGTAAGTTTGCGACTCAAACCGCTAGGGGAGATTAAAAACTTTAAAAGATAAGATATGAAAAAATTTCTGTTGTGTGTGGTGGCTTTGTTGTCCTCTCACGTTATGCATGCCCAATATTTCTGTTCGGAAGAGGGAACCGAGTTACGTTATGTGAATTATGACGGTGCCGGACAAGGTATTTCGGATGAAAACATTACTGTAACCAATGTCAGCAAGGAAGGAAATATGCTGAAGGCCTGCTACTTTGATAAGATTGTGACCACTAAAGTAAAGGATAATACTACTTATACATTGTATAATTGGAGTTACGATGGAGAAAAGACGGTTTGTGCTGAAGATTTGATGTATGGACCTTATATTGATTCAGACTCAGATCCGCAAGGATATAATGAACAGGCCCGTATGCGTATGCTGGATGAAAAGAAATTCAATGGAGACAATTCGTGGTCGCTGGCCGATGATGCGGCTGCCGGTTCGTCTATGCCTGACCGGTTTTATGAATATGTTCCGAAGATGCTGAAAACCGAAGTGACAATTTCCGGAGGTTCTTGTCTGGGAACAGAACAGGTCAGTACGACTGCCGGAAAATTTGATTGCATCAAGATTTCCTATTTAAAGCGTACGAAAGTGGTATTGAAAACTACTACGGTTCGTGTTACCGAATGGTATGCCAAGGGGGTAGGACTGGTAAAATCGGAATCATTCGACTTGAAAGGTAAACCGGCAGGAAAAACGCTGTTGGTAAAGGTAACTAAGAACTGAAAAAACGTTTTTTGAAGTATTGATGAATGGGATGAGGTCTGTGTCCGAGTCCCATTTTTTATGCGGTAAAGGGAAGGATTGGTGCATTCTTTTGTACCTTTGCTGAGTCGGAAAAAGATAAAGGAAACAATTGGTTAAGGCATGGAACAGGTAAAGACTCGGATGGAAGCTTTGTTGGCGAAACTGAATGAGCGGGTGTACGGAAAGGAGCATGTTATTGCTCTGGCGTTACTGTCGGCTATGGCAGGTGAGAGTATTTTTCTGCTGGGACCTCCGGGAGTAGCCAAGAGTATGGTAGCCCGTCGGCTTAAACTGGCTTTCCGACAGGGAGAAGCATTCGAGTATCTGATGTCACGTTTCAGTACACCGGATGAGTTGTTCGGTCCGGTTTCGATTTCAAAATTGAAGGATGAAGACACCTATGAGCGTCTGACGGCCGGTTATCTGCCATCGGCTACCGTAGTTTTTCTGGATGAAATCTGGAAGGCCGGTCCTGCTATCCAAAATGCTTTGCTGACGGTCATCAATGAAAAAATTTACCGTAACGGTCAGTTTTCGGTAAAGGTTCCGATGAAAGGACTGATAGCGGCATCCAATGAGCTGCCGGCGTTGGGACAGGGGCTGGAAGCCTTGTGGGACCGTTTTCTGGTCCGTCTGTTGGTGGCAGGAGTTTCCGAACCGGCCGATTTTGACCAGATGATTCTTTCGACGGATGAATCTGACCCTATTGTCGATGAGGAGTTGGCTATATCTGATGCTGAATATGCCGGTTGGCAACAGCAGTTGGCGGAAATACGTGTTCCGTATGCTGTGTTGGAAGTCATTCATCGTGTGAAGGAAAAGATTGAAGAATATAATTTACAGTTGCAGCAGGATGAAGGGACAGACAGACCCTTGTATGTGTCAGACCGTCGGTGGAAGAAGTTGGTCAAGCTGTTGCGTACAGCCGCATTCCTGAATGGAACAGAGGAAGTACACTTGTCCGATTTGCTGTTGCTTGCTCATAGTCTGTGGGATGAAGTGACACAGATAGAAACAGTGACAGAACTGGTGCAGAACGCTATCCGTCAGAGTGCTTCGGGGTATCTGCTGAATCTGACAGAGGTGGACAGGGAGCTGAAGACCCTGCGGAAGGAACTGGACTCGCAGGCTACGGTACGCGAGAGTCATGATCCGGGACTGCAGTTGGTAGACAACTATTATTATCAGATTGAGCGAGTACGCATGGCAGGCCGGCTGTTGATGTTCGCTTCGGATTACCAGCAGCTGGATGATACGGGGAAACTGTTTTATCTGCATAAGGACAAGTATAAGACGGATTGTTTCATTCTGAAGAAATATGATTTGTCTATGCGTAACAGGATTCCGCAGAATAAAATCTATACCTTGAAACGCGGAAGGCGTTCGGTCTTTATCAATCAGTATGAATATCCATTGCTGTGTACACCTGATTGTGTTCCCTTGCCTCCCATTGAGGTGCATCCCGAGGAGGATATTACGGCTCGTTTCCAGCAAATCGGTACGTTGCTGGATAGGGTAGAAGGGGGCTGTAAAGAATGGGTAGATGCAGAGGCTATCTATTGTCGGGAACATTTGTTTTTGGATGAAAGCGAAAAGAAGGCATTGCTGAAGATGTTGGATTATCAGCTGGCCGATGTTACCCGTTACCGGAACGAGTGGGAGGAGTTGAATCATGCATACCGGAAAGAGAACCAGGAATATCCGTCTGAAAGAGCTGAAGACAATTTATTGGGAAAGGCTTCGCGCTAAGAGTTTTGCCCGTTTGGATGAGGCGTTGCAGAACCGGACTGTCTTGCCCCGGGAGCTGGAACAGGAAATCTGGGATTATTATCGCCGGACGGTACCTTCCTTGCAGGAATTCTATTCACGTTATACACCGGAGTGGGAAGTATTCTTTGAGCAGGAAACCTTGCCGCCTGTCTACTTCCTGGCTTTTCTGAAACAGATGAAGACTGCTTTCCGTAAGCGGTATACGCTTTCGGAACTGGATATCACTTATTATATTGAAAAACTGGAAAATTTGCCAGTCGACAGTTCCGAACAGAAACAGTTGCAGGAGTTTTTTCTGGATAAGTGGCATGAACTACTTACAAGGAAGGAGTTCGACTATCAGTATCAGCATATTGAAGCCTTGTGCAGTGATTTTATCATATTGGATGCAGCGTCGGGGGAAAAGACGGAAGCGGCTCTTAGCGGTTCCCGCATCCGGTGGTTATTGCTGAATCATCCGCAACTTTATCGGATAGTGCAGCCTTATGAACGGCTGATGGAACGTCATCCCAAAATACAGGAACTGGTCTGTCTGTTGGGAAAGAGGTATCGGGGCGAGAAACGGCGTTTCGACCCGCAGGCAGGTTTACGGGTCGAGCAGTTGGTGCATCATGCGGTGCAGAGCGATATCCAGGGAGTGACCTTAGGAGATAACCTGAACAGCCTGCTTCCTACGGAATATTGTTATCTGGCGGATGAGGCTTTATATCCGTTGTTTGTCCAGCGTTATGCCGAGAAGCGGTTGCAACAGTTTGATTGCCGTTCGCAGGAAGATACTTCTGTTCTTTCTCCGAAACGGAATCCGAGCAGTGGGCAAGGGCCCTACATTGTCTGTATCGATACGTCTGGTTCCATGCAGGGAGACAGGGAGCGGTTGGCTAAATCGGCTTTGCTGGCAGTGGCCCGACTTACCGAGGAGACTCATCGGAAATGTTATGTCATCAATTTCGCCGAGGAGATAGCCTGTATGTTGATTCAGAATCTTCGTACTGATATGCCCCGGTTGGTAGATTTTCTTCAGCAACGCTTTGATGGGGGCACGGATATTCTTCCGGCAATGACCGAAGCTTTGCAGTTGCTGCGTACCAACGGTTGGAAGCAGGCGGATGTGGTGATGATTTCCGATTTCGAGATGCCTCCTGCTTCGGATGATTTGCTGAAAGAAATACAGCGAGCCAAACGGCAGGGTACTTCCTTTTATGCTTTGGTGTTCGGTACACGTCCTGAGATGGATTATTTGGTTTGCTGCGATAAATATTGGGAGATGTAGCCTGTCATCACTTGATGCGGTGGATTTTCCCGTCAGTCAGTTTCAGTTTTTCTTCGGCCAGCAGGAAATGAAGAACTTGCTGGATATGTTCTTTTTCCCAGGTCGTTTCCAATTGTTTCTGTAGATCGGTTACGCTCATGGGAGTCTCCTGTAGTAGTTCTTCAATTTTCCGGACTATTTCATCGAATTCGTTCCGTTTTACTCCTGAATCATGCTTCTGCAGGCAGACGTCGCAGTGTCCGCAGTTGTGTTCGTTTTTCTCCCCGAAATAACGGAGCAACATGCGGCTCCGGCATTTGTCATTGGTTTCGGCATACGAAAGCATGGCTTCGATACGTTGGACGTAACTTTTCTTCCGGTCTTCGTATACTTCATCGCTCAAGTAAATGCGGTCGGTTTCCTGCCGTTCTCTGGTGTAGATGATGTAAGGGGTCTTTTTCCCGGGAATGTAATGCAGGATGCGTCGTCTGGTCAGAAAAACCAGAATTTCGTATACCTGTTGTCGGGTAAGTCCGGTGCGGCTTGCCAGTGAATCTTCGTTGATGTAGGCATAGTCTGTAAAGACACCGGTATAGGAACGTAATATGGTACGCAACAGCTTTTCGGTATCGGGATTGTTTTCCTGGATGCGGTACAGTTCATCCCGTTTCAGTGTAAAAATCAGCCGGGAACCGTTGTCCTGTTCGTCGGTATATTCCAAGTAGCCGGCACGGGTCAGGATTTTCAGGGCACTATCCACCTGGATGGGGAAATGCTTGAAGTTGTGGCAGAACTCGTCGATGTTGAAAGCGTATGTACACCCCAGTCCGTCGCCCATAGCCATCTGGTAATAGAAGTTGATGTCTTCGTAGACTTTACGGATATAGTCCTTTTCCGGGAAGGTATCTGAAATCCTTTTCCGCAGTATGGTCGGGTCGCTTTTGGCAGAAAGCAGGACGGCGTAGGCCTTTTCTCCATCCCGTCCGGCACGGCCTGCTTCCTGGAAATAGGCTTCGGGAGAATCCGGAAAATCGATGTGTACTACCAGGCGGACATCCGGTTTGTCGATACCCATTCCGAAAGCATTGGTGGCAACCATGACCCGATGTTCTCCGGTCAGCCAGCTCTTCTGTCGGGCATCTTTAGTCTCGTTGCTCAGTCCGGCATGGTAGAATGTGGCCGTAATTCCCTGTTGATTGAGCCATAGGGCTGCTTCTTTGGTCTTTTTCCGGTTACGGGTGTATACGATGGCTGAACCGGCTACCCGGTTCAGAATGTGCAGTAGTTCTTCTGCCTTGTTTTCGGTACGTCGGACGATATAGGCAAGATTCCTCCGTTCGAAACTCATGCGGAATACATTTTCTTCGCGGAAAGCCAGTCTTGTCTGGATGTCTTTTACCACTTCAGGAGTGGCGGTAGCAGTCAATGCCAATACCGGAATATCGGGTAACAGTTTGCGGACCTCAGCTATTTTCAGGTACGACGGTCGGAAATCATACCCCCATTGTGAAATACAATGAGATTCATCCACCGTAATCATACTGACTTTCATACTTTTCAGTTTGATTCGGAAGATTTCTGTGTCCAGACGTTCGGGGGAAATATAAAGAAATTTGTAGTCGCCGAAAATGCAGTTCTCCAATGCAATGAGGATTTCTTCGCGGGTCATTCCCGAGTAGATGGCCGTTGCCTTGATTCCCCGGTCGCGGAGGTTGCGTACCTGGTCTTTCATCAGTGCGATAAGGGGAGTGATGACCAGGCAGATTCCCGGTCGGGCAAGAGCAGGAACCTGAAAGGTGATGGATTTTCCTCCACCTGTAGGCATCAGTCCTAAGGTGTCCCGTCCGTCACCGATGCTGGTGATGATAGCTTCCTGAATACCTCGGAAGCTATCATATCCCCAGTATTGTTTCAGTATTTTTCGGTAATCCGTCATTGAATTAATGCCGGCTTGGTTTGATATCTTCTATCTGAAGCTGGATGTCTCCACGCTTATGGGTATTTTCTTCGATGGTGTAACAGATGTTGAACGACTGCTTGGTCTTGATATACCGAGCCTGTGAACTCTGTCCAAAAGCAATGCCGTTCATCACGTTGTTTGATTTGTTGTCCACCAGTTCCAGCTTGATATGTTCCTGTTCTCGACCTACTACTTTACTTGTTCCGTAATCGTATACGTTCAAGGTAGCGAAAATCGGTTTGTGGTTGTCCGGTCCAAACGGATTGAACTTCTTCAAATCAAAGAAGAATTTCGGCGTGATGTCTCTGAAATCCAGCTGTGCATCAATATCAATGGTAGCGTTTGTCTGTTCCGGCAGAATGTGCTCGGTTACATACTCTTCGAACCGACGGGTAAATTCAGGAACATTCTCTACATTCATCGATAGTCCGGCTGCGTAAGTATGTCCACCGAAATTCTCCAACAAATCCCGGCAATGTTCGATGGCTTTGTAGACATCAAATCCTGATACAGAACGTGCTGAACCGGTTGCCAGGTTATCTGTACGAGTCAGTACCACCGCCGGGCGATAATAGATTTCAGTCAGTCGGGAAGCGACAATACCGATAACTCCCTTATGCCAGGCTTCGTTGTAGATGACAATGGAGCGCCGTTCGGAGAGATTTTCCAGGTTGTCTACTATTTTGTTTGCCTCTTCGGTCATACTCTTGTCCAAATCCTTACGGGTTTCGTTGTACCGGTTAATCCGATTACTCTTTTCCAAGGCTGATTTGAAATCCTTTTCGATCAGCAGGTCGACAGCTTCCTTACCGTTCTGGATGCGTCCGGAAGCATTGATACGGGGACCTATTTTAAATACGATGTCACTCATGGTGATTTCCCGTTCAGACAGTCCGCATACATCGATAATGGCTTTCAAGCCGATGCTTGGATTGGTATTCAGTTGTCTTAGACCGTGATATGCCAGAATGCGGTTTTCTCCCATTATCGGTACGATATCTGAAGCAATGCTGACAGCCACCAAGTCGAGTAGGGGAGTCAGTTGATGGAATTCAATACCGTTGCTCTGTGCAAAAGCTTGCATGAACTTGAATCCTACTCCGCATCCCGACAAATGGTGGTAAGGATACGTTGAATCTTCCCGTTTCGGATTCAGTATGGCGGCTGCTGCCGGAAGTACTTCATCCGGAACGTGATGGTCACAGATAATGAAGTCGATGCCTTTTTCTTTTGCATAGGCTATTTCTTCTACGGCTTTGATACCGCAGTCTAATACGATGACCAGTTTTACACCGGTTTCATACGCATAATCTACCCCCTTCTTCGATACGCCATACCCTTCGTTGTAGCGGTCGGGGATATAGTAGTCGATGTTCGAATAGAACTGTTGAAGGAATTTGAATACCAATGCGACGGCTGTTGTTCCGTCTACATCATAGTCTCCATATACCATGATACGTTCCTTTCTTCCCATGGCCAGATTCAGCCGTTCTACGGCGATATCCATGTCTTTCATCAGGAACGGGTCATGCAACTCACTCAATTGGGGACGGAAAAAGCGCTTGGCTTCGGCTGCGGTTGTAATGCCACGTTCCCTCAGGAGGTGACAGAGAATAGGGCTGATACCGATTTCTCTGGATAAAGCCCGGGCAGCTTCCCTTTGTTCGAGTGTGGGAGGTTGATAGTTCCATTTGTAATTCATTATATATGTTTTTTTCTTTCTTCTTTTCTTTGAATAACAGTCTGTTCTGTAGCGACAGAAATGAAGGCAGACATATTGTCTGAAAAATGGCATGTCGCCAGATGTTATTCACGTGTAAAGGTAGCAAAAAAGAAAGAAAAAATCGGCTTGTTCCACATTAATTTTGTAGAACAAGCCGATTAATTATTTATAATCAGTCTATTTTAACGAATTATAAACCTAACTTTTTGGCGATGTCTGCCGGAATAGCATCTTTGTGTACCAGAATGTTGATTGTCTTGTAAGCAGCAAAAGCTTTTGATGCATACCAGATACCTTTGTATTTACCACTTTCACCCCATGAGTTCTTTACCATGAAGTATTCTTTTCCGTTCTGGTCTTTGGCGATACCGTAAATCAGCATACCGTGGTCGTCGGTCGTTTCCCAGTTGTCGAAAGCCTGCTGACGCATTTCCTGGGTAACAGTGATTTCCGGAAGTGGTTTACTGGTCAACTCTTTACGTTTGTCAGATTGGCTCAAGCCTAACCAGCGTGCCATATCTGAGCCTGTCAGTTCAGCTCCTTTTTCAGCATCCGGACATACAGCTATACCGTCGCGTGTAAATCCCTGTTCACTGACGTCGGCTCCCCATGCAAAGGTGTAACCGTTCTTTACGGCGTTGTCCATAACGGCCATCAACTCGTCAATCGGAAGGTTGTATGACAAAGCATTGCGCCAGTTATCTTGAACTTCTACATTGAACTGTGTATAGAACGGATGATGTGTGAATGAAGTCAGAGAAACATAATCTTTCATGTTCAGTCCCAAAACTTCGTTGGCAAATGTCTTCGGAGTGTAAGTCTTACCTTTGTAAGTGAATTCCTGTGGACATGCTCCCAGGTATGTATCGTAGATAGCACTTACGCCGTTCTTCCATACCGGACTCAGTTTACTTTGTTTACCTTTACCGATAGCTTCTACATACGCACCTGCTACAGCATCCAGTTCATTGTGGTTAGGCAGTGAATCGCCGTATGCGATACCCGGCATAGCGTCTTGCGGAACCATTCCGTAATTTTCATAACAGAATACGGCATCAGCAAAACTTCCGCCCGGAGAGAAAGAAGCATCACCGTGATAGCGGACATAATTGGTTGCACGGTCTTGCATGGTTTTATGAACGACAAACATTTCAGACAAGTCGAATTCACCTTTGCCCAAACGGAGCAGTTCTGATTCCAGGAAGCCGATGGAAGAGAATGACCAGCATGTACTGGAACGATTCTGATTTTTGATGGAAGTAATCGGATTTTCCTTTACAGTAGTGAATACGAAACCTTCTTCAGCTTTGTCTTTCTTCGGGCCTTTGGCATAGACGCTGGTAAAGCAGAGTCCTAAGGCTGCAAGTGCAATGAATTTGTTCATGGGTTGTTCTTTTTAGTTTTAGGGTTATGATTATTTGAGTTATTCATTCATGATGGCTTCTACTTCTTCAATGGTTATTGGAATTCGTTTTTCGCCGGTAAATCTGGAACCTTCCGGAGTAATCAGGATGTCATCTTCCAGACGGATACCTCCGAAGTCTTTGAATTTTTCTATTTCGTCAAAGTTCAGGAAGTCCGTATGTTGTTTTTCTGCCCGCCATTTGTCTATCAAGGCCGGAATAAAGTAACATCCCGGTTCATCGGTGATGACAAAGCCTTCCTGCAGGCGGCGGCCCATGCGTAAAGCAGAAAGACCGAATTGGGTAGAAGGTTGTACTTCATCGTCAAAACCTACATAATTTTGTCCCAGGTTTTCCATATCGTGTACATCCAGTCCCATCATGTGTCCTAATCCGTGAGGCAGGAAAAGGGCATGGGCTCCTGCTGCAACAGCGTCGTCTATATTTCCTTTCATCAGATTCAGATCTTTCAGACCTTGTGCCAATACTTTACAGACTTCCAGATGTACAGATTTGTAGGTAACTCCAGGTTTTGCCAGTTCTAAGGCTTTGTCATGACAAGATAACACAATGTTGTATACATCTCGTTGGCGGCTGGTGAATTTTCCTCCTACCGGAACCGTACGGGTATGGTCTGAACAATAATAGCTCATCAGTTCGGCTCCTGCATCTGTCAGCATCAGCCGGCCTTCTTGCAGAAGTTGGCTGTGGTCATGGTTGTGCAAGGTTTCTCCATGTTGGGTCAGAATAGTAGCAAAAGAAACCATTCTGCCGTAAGAAGCGGCGATTCCTTCCAGAATACCTGCGATGTATTGCTCGGATACTCCCGGTTTGCACAGGCGCATCGCGGCTGTATGCATTTCGTACCCTACGTTACAAGCTTTGTCTATTTCTGCTATTTCGCAGGCTTCTTTGACAGAGCGCAGGGATACGATGGCTTTAATCAATTCTACAGAAGCATGACTTCGGGTCATAGAGGCGCGTATACCGGTCAAATCTTCCAATTGCATCATGGTATCATGACGATAGGGTGGAAGAAAGTGGATTTTTCTTCGTTGGGAGATGGCTTTCCCGATGACATCCTTCAGCTTGTCAGTCGGAAAACTTTTACTTATTCCTACTTGTGCAGCCAATTCTTTGATGCTGGGTTGAGGACCCATCCAGATAATGTCGTCCATATCCACATCGTCACCGAAGAAATATTCTTCTCCGTTATCTACATCGATGACTCCCGCATATCCCGGGTGTGATTGTCCGAAAAAATAGATGAAAGAACTGTCCTGACGGTATTTGTATGTATTATCGGGATAATTGGCAGGAGCTTCGTTGTTACCTAAAAGGAGAATGATACCGCTCTGTACCTTTTCCCGTAAAGCCTGACGGCGTTTCTGGTAAATGAAGGAATCAAACATAAAATCTTAATTAATAGTCCTTATATGTCAACAATGTCGCAAAAATAGTAATAATTTTAGATAAAAAATAGGCTTATCGCCGGAAAAATGTATATTTGCGATATTATATCGCAGATGGACTTATTTATTCATGCAAAAACTGAACAATTATGATGGTAGATTTCCGGAAAATGGGACTTGTGCTGGAAGGTGGAGGTATGCGTGGTGTCTTTACCTGTGGCGTATTGGATTATATGATGGATCAGGGTATTGAATTTCCTTATGGAATTGGTGTCTCTGCGGGGGCATGTAACGGGCTTTCTTTCCTTTCCAGACAGCGTGGCCGCGCGAAATACAGTAATATTGATTTAATGGCGAAGTATCATTACATCGGGCTGAAACATTTGTGGTATCAGCATAGTATCCTTGACCAGCGCCTGTTGTATGAGATCTTTCCGGAAGAAATTCTTCCTTTTGATTATGAGACCTGTTTTAAGAATCCCATGCGGTTTGAAATGGTGACTACCAATTGTGTAACAGGACGTGCCTGTTATCTTGAAGAACATGAAGACAAGGAACGGCTTGTGCAGATAGCGAAGGCTTCGAGCAGTCTTCCTTATGTCTGTCCGATTGTTTATGTGGATGGTCGTCCGATGTTGGATGGAGGAATCATCGATTCAATTCCAGTACTTCGGGCTATCGAGCAAGGATATGACTATAATGTAGTGGTATTGACCCGTAACAGAGGTTACAGAAAAACGGAGCGGGATATACGTGTACCTCGTTTTGTTTATCGGCGCTATCCGCGTTTGCGTCTGTTGTTAAGTCGTCGTTGTGAGGTATATAACCAGCAGTTGGAGATGGTGGAAAAATTGGAAGATGAGGGCCGAATTCTGGCAATACGTCCTGAGAACAAAGTAACGGTGAACCGTATTGAAAAAGATATCAAGAAACTGACTGCTTTGTATGAAGAAGGATATCGGTGTGCAGAGAAGGTGTTGAAACAGTTTCTTGTATCTGAAAATGGAATTTCATCAGAAACAAAAGACAGGTAGAATCCGGAACTGTTTATGTAGTCTTGTAATTTGAGTATTAGGATATGTGAAAAGACAAAAGCAGCGGACGGCTCTGTTTCTGAAACAGTTCCGTCCGCTGCAAGTATATATCGGACTTTTTGTGTTATTTGGCGAAGCTTACCGCACGGGTTTCGCGGATAACCGTAATTTTGACTTGTCCTGGATAAGTCATTTCGTCTTGAATCTTCTTGGCTATTTCGGTAGAAAGACTTTCCGTCTGTTTGTCGTCAATCTTGTCTGCTCCAACAATGACACGGAGCTCACGACCTGCCTGAATAGCGTATGTCTTGGTTACACCTGGATAAGACATGGCTAATTGCTCCAAGTCATTCAGACGTTTGATATATGCCTCTACGATTTCGCGGCGTGCGCCCGGACGTGCTCCTGAAATGGCGTCGCAGACTTGAACAATCGGTGCCAGCAGACTCGTCATTTCAATTTCATCGTGGTGAGCACCGATAGCGTTGCAGATATCTGGTTTTTCTTTGTATTTTTCAGCTAATTTCATACCTAACAGTGCATGTGGCAATTCCGGTTCTTCATCAGGTACTTTACCTATATCATGCAGTAATCCAGCACGTTTTGCTTTTTTAGGATTCAAACCTAGTTCAGAAGCCATCACAGCGCAAAGATTGGCTGTTTCACGAGCATGTTGTAGAAGGTTCTGACCGTATGAGGACCGATATTTCATCTTACCGATAATACGGATCAATTCAGGGTGCAGACCATGAATACCTAAATCAATAGTGGTACGTTTACCGGTTTCAATAATTTCTTCTTCTACCTGTTTGCGTACTTTAGCTACCACTTCTTCAATGCGTGCCGGGTGGATACGTCCATCTGTAACCAGTTGGTGTAATGCTAAGCGGGCAATTTCGCGGCGTACAGGGTCAAACGCTGAAAGTACAATAGCCTCGGGGGTGTCATCTACAACGATTTCGACACCGGTTGCTGCTTCTA
>URWP01000056.1 GCA_900551645.1 uncultured Bacteroides sp. | reverse complement strand
AGTTCAGACGTTCAAAGAAATCTTGGACGTCTTTTTTTATTTTTTAGAAACCGGTTTTGATTAACCGATTCCTAAAAATGTAAGGATGTCCGTACTTTTATCTGCGATGAAGTCCGGATGGTAAGCTTCAAGTTCAGTGCGCGGGCGGAATCCCCAACTGACTCCTACGGTGGTCACTCCAGCATTTAATCCTGTCTGCATATCTACACACGAGTCTCCTATGTAAACAATTTCTTCTTTGGAAACTTTGGCGTTTTGAGCTATTTCTTCAATGATTTGTGGATTCGGTTTGGATGGAATTCCTTCGCGCTGTCCTAAAATGGCTGTAAAGTAGATGTCAGGAAAGAATTGATGGATAAGCTTGGTGGTAGCTTCCTGATATTTATTGGATGCCACAGCTACAAGGAATCCTTGATTCTGCAGTTGTTTCAGCATTTCGGTAATTCCTGGATAGGGAAGGCTTAGGTCTGCGTTATGAATATTATAATATGGTATGAATCGAGAACGTATTTTTTGGATGTTTTCCAGGCTTTTTTCTCCTTCCGGTAAAGCCCGTTCGAATAATTTATTAATGCCGTTTCCTACGAAAAAACGATAGGTATCTGTATCGTAGGTAGGGTAACCATAAGATTCCAGCGCGTAATTGGTGGCAGTAGCCAAATCTGCAATAGTATTGAGAAGTGTTCCGTCTAAATCGAATATGACTAGTTTTTTCATGTCTTTTTTTATGTGCAAAGGTAGAGATTCCAGTGTCAATAAACAAAATTTTAACAGAATGTAGTATGGCTGGATTTTCTCTCTTTTTTCTATCTTTGTGGATACAAATGTATAACCTTCAAAAAAGATGAGTATGAATTTTTTGGATTTGGTGAAAAAACGTTATTCGGTTCGTAGCTATTTGCCGCGTGCGATAGAAGCGGATAAGATGAATTATATCATGGAATGTGTGCGCTTGGCTCCATCGGCTGTTAATTTCCAACCGTGGCATTTTTCAATTGTTACGGATTCTGAAAAGTTGTCAAAACTGAAGTCGGCATATGCCCGTGAATGGATAGAAAGTGTTCCCTGCATTATTGTAGCTTGTGTAGACCATCGGGAAGCTTGGCATCGAAAAGCGGATGGTAAGGATCATTCGGATATAGATATATCCATTGCTGTAGAGCATTTATGTCTAGCTGCAGCGGAACAAGGACTTGGTACTTGCTGGGTATGTAATTTTGATGTACCTCGTTGTCGGGAGGTGATGAATCTTCCTGAAAACTGGGAACCTGTGGTATTGATTCCGATTGGATATGCGACTGAGGATGATATACCGGAAAAAAGAAGAAAGACACTGGATGAGATTGTTTTCTGATAGAATAGTATATTTTTAACGCTATTTAAAAGAAAATGTAATTTTAATGACGTAATTTTGGGGTGACTTTTCGGGAACACTGAAAAGTCACTTTTTTATATTCAAAATAACCTTGATTATGGAAAACTTAGAAACAGGATTATTGCTGATGGTGGTCGGTATGGCCACTGTTTTCGTAATTCTTCTCATTGTTATCTACCTTAGTCAGTTGCTGATCAAGTTGGTGAATAAGGTAGCTCCAGAAGAGGAACCGAAGAAAAAGGCGGTTCCGGTGGCTACTTCCTCGGATACAGGAGCCATGGATGCTATCAAAGCAGCGGGAGACATTCTGACTGCCGGTAAAGGTCAGGTAATCAAAATTGAAAAATTACGTTAATCGAATTGAAAAACACTTGTTGTTAACATGGAAAAAGAAGTAAAATTTAGTTTGGTCTTTCGCGATATGTGGCAGAGCGCCGGAAAATATGTTCCGCGTGTAGACCAGTTGGTGAAAGTGGCTCCTGCCATTATTGAAATGGGTTGTTTCGATCGCGTTGAGACAAATGGGGGTGGTTTTGAACAGGTAAATCTGCTGTTCGGAGAAAATCCGAATAAGGCTGTCCGTGAATGGACAAAACCTTTTCATGAAGCAGGTATCCAGACACACATGTTGGACCGCGCCTTGAATGGGTTACGTATGAGTCCGGTTCCAGCCGATGTCCGTAAACTGTTCTATAAGGTAAAGAAAGTACAGGGAACCGATATTACACGTACATTCTGTGGATTGAATGATGTCCGCAATATTATTCCTTCTATCGGTTATGCCCATGATGCTGGTATGATTTCTCAATGTTGTCTTTGTATTACATATTCGCCTGTTCATACGGTAGAATATTATTTGAACATGGCTAAGCAGCTTATTGATGCAGGTTGTGATGAAATCTGTATCAAAGATATGGCTGGTATCGGACGTCCGGTATTCTTAGGTAAAATTGTTGCAGGAATCAAGAAAATAAAAGATATTACGATCCAGTATCATTCTCATGCTGGTCCCGGTTTTAATATGGCTTCTATTTTGGAAGTATGTAAGGCGGGTTGTGATTACGTAGATGTAGGTATGGAACCTTTGTCTTGGGGTACGGGACATGCTGATGTTATCAGTGTGCAGGCCATGCTGAAGGATGCCGGTTTTAAAGTACGTGAGATCAATATGCAGGCCTATATGAAAGTACGTTCCATGATTCAAGAATTTATGGATGATTTTCTGGGATTGTATATCAGTCCGCGTAATCGTCTGATGAATTCTCTGTTGATTGGACCGGGATTACCAGGTGGTATGATGGGAAGTCTGATGGCGGATCTGGAAACAAATCTGGAGTCCATCAATAAGTATAAGGCTAAACGCAACCTTCCGTTTATGACACAGGATGAACTGTTGATCAAGTTGTTTGATGAAGTCTCTTATGTATGGCCTCGTGTAGGTTATCCGTGTCTGGTGACTCCGTTCAGCCAGTATGTCAAGAATCTGGCTATGATGAATGTCATCCAGATGGAAAAAGGTAAGGAACGTTGGGGAATGATAGCCGATGATATTTGGGATATGATTCTAGGCAAAGCTGGAAAACTGCCGGGTGAATTGGCTCCTGAAATTGTAGAAAAGGCAGAACGCGAAGGACGTAAGTTCTTTACCGGTAATCCACAGGATAATTATCCGGATCAGTTGGAAAAGTACCGCCAATTGATGTGGGAAAAGAAATGGGATACTGGTAAAGATGATGAAGAACTTTTTGAATATGCTATGCATCCCGCTCAGTATGAAGCATATAAGAGTGGAAAGGCAAAAGCAGATTTCTTGGAAGATGTGAAGAAGCGTCGCGAAGAAAAAGAAGTATCACACATGGCGGGCGATCAGACAAAAGTATTGACGGTGGATGTAAACGGACAGGCTTATCGGGTAACTGTAGCTTTCGGTGATGTGCATCCGGATAAGTTGGCTGGCGCTGCTCCGGCTGCCGGACAGACTGCCGCACCGGCACCTACCGGTGAGGGTAAGGATGTGCTTTCTCCGTTGGAAGGTAAATTCTTCTTGACAAAGAGTGCGCAAGAAACTCCGGTGAAGGTAGGCGATAAGGTAAATCAGGGCGATGTAATCTGCTATGTGGAGGCCATGAAGACTTATAATGCCATTCGTGCCGAATTCAGCGGAACTGTAACCGCTATTTGCGTAAATTCTGGTGATAGCGTTTCTGAAGATGACGTATTAATGAAAATTTTGTAATGGAAGATATATTTGGAAGATTATATGAGATGACGGCTTTCAGCAATATCGTTGCTGATCCGCGTTTTCTGATCATGTATGCCATTGCATTCATTCTGCTTTACTTGGGTATCAAGAAGCAGTATGAGCCTCTGTTGCTGGTCCCGATTGCTTTCGGTGTATTGCTGGCCAATTTCCCGGGTGGCGATATGGGAGTTATCCAGGCCGATGAGAATGGTATGGTCATGGTCAAGGGTGTGATGAAGAATATATGGGAAATGCCTTTACATGAGATTGCTCATGAACTGGGATTGATGAACTTCATCTATTACATGTTGATAAAGACAGGTTTCTTACCTCCGATTATCTTTATGGGTGTCGGTGCGTTGACTGATTTCGGTCCGATGTTGCGTAACCTTCGTCTGTCTATTTTCGGTGCAGCTGCCCAATTGGGTATCTTTGCTGTTCTGCTGGTCGCTATTCTGATGGGATTTACTCCGAAGGAAGCTGCTTCGTTGGGTATCATCGGAGGTGCGGACGGTCCGACTGCTATCTTTACGACTATTAAGCTGGCTCCGCACCTGTTAGGTCCGATTGCCATTGCAGCCTATTCCTACATGGCATTGGTTCCGGTCATCATTCCGTTGGTGGTACGTATCTGGTGTACGAAGAAAGAACTTTCTATCAATATGAAGGAGCAGGAAAAGAAGTATCCTTCTACCACAGAAATCAAGAATCTGCGCGTGTTGAAGATTTTGTTCCCGATTGCGGTAACGACAATTGTTGCTCTTTTTGTTCCGAGTGCCGTTCCATTGATTGGTATGTTGATGTTCGGTAATTTGGTAAAGGAAATCGGTAGCAACACATCCCGTTTGTTTGATGCTGCTTCTAACAGTATCATGAATGCTGCTACGATATTCTTAGGTATCTCTGTTGGTGCTACTATGACAACCGATGCTTTCTTGAACTGGACGACTATCGGTATTGTTATCGGTGGATTCCTTGCATTTGCCTTATCTATATCAGGAGGTATCTTGTTTGTAAAGGTAGTGAACCTCTTTACTAAAAAGAAAATCAATCCGCTTATCGGTGCTACGGGTTTGAGTGCTGTGCCTATGGCCAGTCGTGTGGCCAATGAAATAGCATTGAAGTACGACCCGAAAAATCATGTGCTCCAGTACTGTATGGCCAGCAACATTTCAGGTGTTATCGGTTCTGCTGTAGCAGCAGGCGTACTGATTTCATTCCTGGGTTGATGAGATTATAGTCCGGTTATCGGACTGCTTTATGAAATATAATGCCGTATCCGTTCTATTTCCTGAGTGGAGATAGGGGTGATACGGCATTTTAGTTTGTGGAATATTTGTCAGAAACTTTTAGCTGTTTCAATTATCTACTGTTTGATTATCAATATATTCTATTCCTTGAAAAGGATTCTGTATAATCATTTGCCCTTATATTTCAGAAATTGAAAATCTGCATAAGCTTCGGATTGGGATGTAGCTGAAACACAGTATAGTCCAAGTACAACTCCTGTAAATCCACCGGCAGTTTCACTACTAAGATAACGTGTATTCATTTTACCTAATTCATGATAGATACCGTTTTCCGTATATCCGAAATAGTAAAAATTAATATCTGAGGTAATTTTTAGTTCAATACTGTTTTCGCCGGTAAGTGGTACTTCTTTTTCAATATGTTCCAGTTCTCCCAGTTTGTACCGTAAGACTACTGAACGGCTCTTGTTCTTATTCTGGCGTATGAACAAGTCATAGTGTGAGTGATATTCCATGTATACACTGATACCGGCTTCATCTCCAGAAGTTGCGTTCTTCATTTCTAAAGAAGTAGAGGCTTCCATGTTGAAGTGTTCCTGACGGATGGCTGCAAATGTAGGGCTTTGGGATTCGTTCAGTGAAACAGGTGTTGCCTTCAGCCGAAGTTTTCCATCAGTAAATTCATAATTCTGTTTGTGTGGATTCTGTAAGAATATCCATTCAGGTGAGAATTGTTTGTCTTCAAAAGTGATGGTTTCCGGTCTCTTTTTTGCGGGATGAAGAGGAAGGGTAGGTACATCCATGTCCAAATGGATTATTCCGTTACCGTTTACTACGGGCCATGCATCTTTGTCCCATCTTACTGGGGTCAGATAAGTTTCTCTTCCCAGCGTGTGATGAAATCCGGGCATGATTCGGTAAGCCAGGCAGACCATCCACCATGAACCATCTGTTCCTTCTACTAAATCAGCATGTCCTGTACCTTGAATGGAATTGTTTTCTCCTGCTTGACAGGCATGGGTCAGGATAGGGTTGGCTGGGTTAGGTAGATAAGGCCCTTCTATGTAGCGGCTACGGGCAATAGTGATACTATGTGCTACCTCTGTTCCTCCTTCTGAGATAAGCAAGTAATACCATCCGTCTTTCTTATAAATATGTGGACCTTCGGGATATCGTCCCCCTGTTCCATTCCAGATTCTTTTAGAGGCTGTAAGTTGTTTTCCGGTAATCGGGTCTATTTCGCATAGGTTGATATAGCCATCCGGATTACTGACCATATAGCATTTGTCATCTTCAAAATACAATGAAGGGTCAATTCCTCCCTGTTCCAGCCATACCGGATCTGACCATTCTCCTTTAGGATCAGTAGTATGTACCAGAAAATTTCCTTTTCCGGAGATGTTGGTAGTAATCATGAAGAATCTTCCTTGGTGATAACGGATGGTAGGGGCGAAAATTCCGCTTCCGCTATTGGCTCCTGTTAGGTCTAGCTGTGATTCACGTGTCAGGCAGTTACCTATTTGTTCCCAATTCACTAAATCTTTGCTATGGAAGAGAGGGACCCCTGGAAAATATTGGAAACTACTGTTTACCAGATAATAGTCATCGCCGGCTTTACATACACTTGGATCGGGATGGAATCCTGGAATTACAGGATTCTTGTAGCCTTGGGCAAAAGTTTCATATGCCATACAGGCCCAAAGACACAATAAAATACCAATGTTTTTCATGTTTTTTAAAGTTTAATTGTTTTCAGATTCTTATCTTCATACAAAGATATCAGCTCTTCTGCTTCAATGGAGAGTTGATTTGTTTCGAATGGAGTGTTTAAATGTTTCATTGGTCTATTCTCTATCATTTTATATAAATGTTCGAACGGGTAAAATATTATTTTTGTGACATTGAAACAGTTGTATGTAAAATCTTATTGCTATGAATTTATTGATAGAAGAATTCCGTCTGTTTAAGTTAGACTTTGCTGTTCGGACGGCAGAGTAGTAAATGTCATTTGTCCGTATACATACTTCTGATGGAGTCTGTGTTACGTAGAAAATTACAAACGATTCAGCTATAATATTATGAATTACAGATTTATTCAGGCTGTCATACTGGGAATATGCAGCATGTTTTTAGGAGGGGCATGTAGTTCAATTCCTCCAGAACCTAGGGAAAGGATTAGTTTTAACGAAGGATGGCTCTTTTCTTTGAGTGATGATTTCTTGGCTATTCAGCCGGATTTTGCCGATTCTGACTGGAGAAAGTTGAATTTACCTCATGATTGGGCCATTGAAGGAGATTTCAGCCAGGATAATCCTTCGGGTACAGGTGGTGGTGCTTTGCCTGGAGGAGTCGGGTGGTATCGGAAGACTTTTGTTCCGGAAATAGAAGATAAGGGAAAGCATTTCCGGATAGAGTTTGATGGGGTGTATATGAACTCGGAAGTTTTTCTCAATGGCGTATCATTGGGCAAGCGTCCTTATGGCTATATTTCGTTCGGGTACGATTTGACTCCTTATTTGAAATGGGGAGAAAAAAATCTGATAGCTGTACGTGTTGACAATGCTGAGCAGCCGAATTCACGCTGGTATTCCGGTTGTGGTATTTATCGGAACGTGTGGCTGGTAAAGACTGGAGATGTCTGTGTAGCCGAATGGGGTACTTATGTAACTACGGTAAAGTCTGACAGACAGCATGCTTTGCTGAAGTTGGTCACTACTTTGAAAAACCAGAAACAGGAGGATGTAAATGTAGCAGTATGTTCCATTCTGAAAAATGCTGAAGGCAAGGAAGTAGCCCGTGTTGAGTCTCCTTTGAGTATTGTAGCCGGGAATTCTTCTGAAGCTGTACAGGAACTGTCTCTGGATTCTCCTTGTTTGTGGGAGATTGAACATCCTTATATGTATTCATTGGTTACAGAAGTGATGGAAGAGGGGCAGTGTATAGACCGTTACACAACTCCTGTAGGTATCCGTACTTTTTCTTTCGATGCTTCTCAGGGTTTCATTCTGAACGGGAAGCCTACCAGGATAAATGGGGTATGTCTGCATCATGACCTGGGCTGTCTGGGAGCGGCCGTTCATACGCGTGCCATCGAGCGTCAGTTGCAGATACTGAAAGAGATGGGATGTAACGGTATCCGTTGCTCACATAATCCTCCGGCTCCCGAACTGTTGGATTTGTGCGATCGTATGGGATTCGTTGTGATGGATGAGGCTTTTGATATGTGGCGTAAAAAGAAGACTGCTCACGATTATTCCCGCTATTTCGATGAATGGCACGAAAAAGATTTGAGAGACTTTATTCTTCGCGACCGTAATCATCCTTCTGTCTTTATGTGGAGTATCGGTAACGAAGTGCTTGAACAGTGGAGTGATGCACAGGCAGATACTTTAAGTCTGGAAGAAGCGAACCTGATTCTGAATTTCGGCCATTCAGCTGACATGTTAGCCAAGGAAGGAGAAGAAAGTGTCAATTCGTTGTTGACACGAAAGCTGGCAGATTTTGTCAAGACACTAGACCCTACCCGTCCGGTTACTGCCGGATGCAATGAGCCTAATCCGGCCAATCATTTGTTCCGTTCGGGTGCCTTGGATATTATCGGTTACAATTATCATAATGTCAATATTCCTGATGTACCAGAGAACTTCCCGGGAAAGCCTTTTATTATAACAGAAAGTAATTCAGCCTTGATGACGCGTGGATATTATCGGATGCCGAGTGATGAGAAGTTTATCTGGCCGGAACGCTGGGACAAGCCTTTTTATGATTCCACTTATGCCTGCTCTTCTTATGACAATTGCCATACTCCTTGGGGAAACACGCATGAAGAGACTCTGAAGCTGATAAAGAAGAATGATTTTGTCAGCGGACAGTACATATGGACCGGTTTTGACTATATCGGTGAACCTACTCCTTATGGTTGGCCAGCCCGCAGTTCTTATTTTGGAATTGTCGATTTGGCTGGATTCCCTAAAGATGTGTATTACTTGTATCAGTCGGAATGGACAGACAGGCAAGTCTTGCATTTATTTCCACACTGGAACTGGACCCCGGGACAGGAAATCGATATGTGGTGTTATTATAATCTGGCCGATGAAGTAGAATTGTTCGTTAACGGAAAGTCTCAGGGAATCAGAAGAAAAAATGATGACTGTCTGCATGCGTCATGGCGGGTGAAATATGAACCTGGAAGTGTGAAGGTAGTTGCCCGTAAACAAGGGAAAGTTGTGGCAGAAAAGGAAATACAAACAGCCGGAGCCCCAGAAAAGATACGCCTTACTCCTGATCGCCGTACGTTGGAGGCAGACGGTAAGGATTTGAGTTTCGTAACGGTTGAAGTTTTGGACGGTAAAGGAAATCTTTGTCCGGATGCAGAAAATCTGGTCCGTTTTGAGGTGGAAGGGAATTTGATGATTGCAGGAGTGGACAATGGAAGTCCGACTTCGATGGAACGTTTCAAGGATAATAAATGCAAAGCTTTCCACGGTAAATGTCTGGTTGTCTTGCAGAATGATGGAACATCAGGAACAGCCCGGCTGAAGGCGGCATCTGAAGGATTGGAAGAAGCTGTCATAGAGATTGTTTCTGAGTGAGATTGATATTGGATTTTGTTAATGATATAATAGTATGAAAAAGATTTATTTATTAGTAGGATTGTTTACAGTTGCGTTGGTTTCGTTGAAAGCGCAGTCTAAGGTAGAAGTACCTGTTTACCTGGATGATAATCAACCGTTGGAATTGAGAGTTCAGGATGCATTGAGCCGGATGACCCTGGAGGAGAAGACAAGGCTCAGCTATGCGCAGGGTAAATTCAGTTCGCCGGGATGTCCTCGTTTGGGGATTCCGGAACTTTGGATGAGTGACGGTCCTCATGGGGTGCGGGCTGAAATCAATTGGAACGATTGGGGGTATGCCGGATGGACCAATGACAGTTGTACCGCATTTCCTGCATTGACTTGTCTGGCTGCGACTTGGAATCCTTCTTTGGCTGCATTGTATGGAAAAGCCATCGGCGAAGAGGCGCGTTACCGGGAGAAGGATGTCTTGTTGGGACCAGGTGTCAATATTTACCGTACCCCGTTGAACGGGCGTAACTTTGAGTATCTGGGTGAAGATCCTTATCTGGCGGCCGAGATGTGTGTGCCTTATATACAGGAAGTACAGAAGAATGGAGTTGCCGCTTGTGTGAAGCATTATGCCTTGAACAATCAGGAAGTATGGAGAGGACATATTGATGTACAGGTGAGCGACCGTGCCTTGTATGAGATTTATCTGCCTGCTTTCAAGGCTGCGGTGCAGCGTGGAGGTGTATGGAGCATTATGGGCGCTTATAATAAGGTACGTGGTATGCATGCTACGCATCACAAACTGTTGAATAACGAGATTCTGAAAGGAGAATGGGGATTCGACGGATGTGTGATAACTGATTGGGGAGCTGCTCATGATACTTACGAAGCAGCCATGTATGGATTGGATATTGAAATGGGGTCTTATACCAACGGATTGACTTCGGAGTCTGAGTTCGGATATGATGATTATTATCTGGGACGGAATTATCTGCAGATGGTGAAGGAAGGTAAGATTCCAATGGAAGTGGTGAATGATAAGGCTGCCCGTGTGTTGCGTCTGATTTTCCGAACAGCCATGAACCGGCAGAAACCTTTCGGGGCCATGACAAACGAAGAACATTATCAGACTGCTTATCAGGTTTCTACAGAAGGAATAGTTCTTTTAAAGAATGAATCGGGTAAAAAACAGCCGGCTTTATTGCCGATAGATGGTACCCGTTACAACCGGATTCTGGTGGTAGGTGATAATGCTACCCGGAATCTGATGCAGGGAGGAGGTTCGTCCGAACTTAAAGTAAAGACTTTTATTTCTCCGTTAGATGGATTGAAAGCTCAGTTGGGCGACCGTATCAGTTATGCGCAAGGGTATATGGCAGGTCGTCCTATGTATGGATATGCCGATGAAATACCGCAGAATGTTATGGATTCGTTGCGGAACGATGCGGTAGATAAAGCCAGACAGGCAGATATGGTTATCTTTATCGGCGGACTGAACAAGAACCATTATCAGGACTGTGAAGGGGGAGACCGTCTTTCGTATGCATTGCCGTTTGGTCAGGAACAGCTGATTAAGGAATTGTATCAGGCGAATAAGAATATGGTGGCTGTCATTGTGAGTGGCAATGCGGTAGCTATGCCTTGGATAAATGAAGTTCCAGCTGTTGTTCAGTCCTGGTATTTGGGAACGGTAGGCGGTCAGGCTTTGGCCGATGTACTGGTAGGTAAAGTAAATCCGAGTGGAAAATTGCCTTTCTCTTATCCTGTGAAGCTGGAAGATTGCCCGGCGCATTTCTATGGCGAAATGAGTTATCCGGGAGACAGTATCCGGGAAGAGTACAAAGAAGATATCTTGGTGGGTTACCGTTGGTATGATACTAAGAAAATCAAGCCTCTGTTTCCATTTGGGTATGGTATAGGTTATACTACTTATCAATACAGTAAACCGGTTTTGTCGGCTAAGACAATGCGGGCAGGCGAAACTTTGTCTGTTTCTGTAAAGATTAGAAATACAGGGAAAATGGCCGGAAAAGAAACCGTACAGATGTATATAGGTGACGAGAAGTGTACGGTACTTCGTCCGGAGAAAGAGTTGAAAGGATTCCAGAAGGTTGAACTTCAGCCGGGAGAAGAGAAGGAAGTCGTTTTCACTATTCATCCGGAAGACTTGCAGTTCTTCGACGACAAGAAACATACATGGACGGTAGAACCGGGGAAATTCAAAGTGTATGTGTCTGCTTCATCGGCAGACGAACATCATACGGCCGAGTTTGAATATCTCTAAGGAAATATGGCCCCGTTCGAAATAAAGCTCTTCGTATCGGGGCCAGCCTGAAAAGGTGAGGTTTATCTGTCCGTTCGTTTGAAGTACAATGTCCGTTCGTTTTAGTTCGTTCATGCGTTTGTTTGAAGTAAAATGTCCGTTCGTTTCAGTTCATACGTCCGTTTGTTTTTGGGATGGAGTCTTGAAATTAGGCTTCGTCAAAAGTCGGGAGGTCCGTAATTTTGTATCTGAAACTCTGAAATTCAGCAACTGGCATTGCACACTTCTGAATATTTGTGCGCAAAAGCAAGCAAGTTTTTAAATAAGTTTGTATCTTTGCAGCCGAATTTATAATACGAAAGCTATGAGTTATAATTTGCTGAAAGGAAAAAGAGGTATTATTTTCGGTGCCTTGAATGAACAGTCTATCGCTTGGAAGGTAGCTGAAAAGGCCGTAGAAGAAGGCGCAACAATCACGTTGTCAAATACCCCTGTAGCAGTACGTATGGGACAGGTTTCGGAATTGTCTGAAAAATTGCACTGTGAAGTGATTCCGGCCGATGCTACCAGCGTAGAAGATCTGGAAACTGTTTTCAAACGTTCAATGGAAGTATTGGGCGGACAGATTGATTTCGTACTACACTCTATCGGTATGTCTCCGAACGTACGTAAGAAACGTACATACGATGATTTGGATTATGATATGTTGGGAAAGACATTGGATATCTCGGCTGTTTCATTCCATAAGATGATTCAAGTAGCCAAGAAACTGAATGCAATCAGTGAATATGGTTCTATCGTGGCTCTGAGTTATGTGGCAGCACAGCGTACCTTCTACGGTTACAACGATATGGCAGATGCCAAGGCACTGCTGGAATCCATTGCCCGCAGTTTCGGTTACATCTA
>URWP01000055.1 GCA_900551645.1 uncultured Bacteroides sp. | reverse complement strand
ATGTAGACTTCAAGGATACCTACCACGAAGGGGACAAGGAGATCCGCAACTGCCACATCAACGTGGGCACAGGCAAGGAACTGAGCATCCGTGAAGTAGCGGAGAAGATTGTCCGGAAAATCGGCTTCAAGGGTGAACTGCGCTGGGATGCCAGCAAACCGGACGGTACGTTGCGTAAACTGACGGATGTAAGCAAGCTGCACAGTCTGGGATGGCATCATCAGATAGAGATAGACGAAGGTATCCACCGCCTGTATGAATGGTACCTGAAAGGAATCTGTATCAACCACCAGACAAATATGAAACCATAAGTCCGTTCATGATAAATTCCTGAATATAAATAACATGTCCTCCTATTCTTTTTATGAAAGGATAGAAGGACACATTTATATAAAATCATTCTTATCACGGACAGACTATCCGGACAACATCAATCAAAGCGTGATTCGTATTCAGATTCATATTCTCGTTTTCAGGACGGAACTCTATCGTCAGGGTGTGACGACCTTTTGTCAGAGTAACAGGGATAGAATTACTCAATCCCCAATCATACCAGTTGCCTTGACCCCGGTGCGGCATCACCACCGTACCCGCTTTCTGTCCGTCTACCAGCAAAGTACGGATAGCCGCCTTGTTTTCTGTGTTTACCGGTCCGTTGCCATTGGCATAATGCAATGCCAGATAATACGTTCCGTCGGCAGGAATATCCAAAGGAACAGAAACCGGTGCAGTGTGATGGTCCAACTCGATAAATCCTTCCCCCCAAAACCCCGAAATCGGTTCAGTAGGCTGATACGATACCTGCGGAGACTCAAGTTGAGTAGCCTTCCCTCCCAGACTCTGAATCAAAATAGAATGATAAAGTACCGGTTCCGAAGCAAAGGATTCCCTGATACTCGCCAGGAGTATCCAGCCGATAACTAGTATTGCGAGTAGTGGCTATCACCTCCCCATTACAGATAACCTTGTAACCTGCAATATATTCTATCGGATTCCAGGCCAGATAACTCTTCCCGTTTACTTCCATCAGACGAGAAATCGGAGTCAACGGCGCTTTACGGTTCGGAGCATAGGTTACCTTCATTGGAGTAATGTCATTATCTGCCATAACAATCTTCACATTCAGCGTTCCTTTCGCCTGAGCAGCGATGAAAGGTTCCGTAGCCTTTCCGTCAACAGTAAACGACCGGATTTGATCACCATATCCTTCCACCGTAATGTTCAGTACAGCATTCCGGTAACGGAAGTTAGTCAAAGTACGCGTATCTGAGAGAGCTTTCGGAACAAATGGTTTAAACTGCAATCCTTTCTTTTCGAAATGAATACCAAAAAGCATGCGGTATGTCAGTGCTAAATTACCAGCTAGAGACCACAGCATATTTGAAGAGTTAAGTTCCGTAGCGATGTCACCATTATCCAGATTGAAGTTCTCTTTGTTGGTAGCAAACAGAGCTGCCGGCCGGAACACTGAACCGATGGCCTGCATAGCACCTTCTTCATTCTTCACTTTAGCATTTGCCAATGCCCAATAAGAAGCAACAAAAGGCCACAATGCATTGTTGTGATAAGAAGGCATGTCTTTGATTTGCGGATAGAAAATAGCTACACCATAAGGCGTATTGGGATTATTTTCCGTAATCCGTCTGGCTCTGTCAGGCGGAGCAACTTCGAAGAGAACGGAAAGTGCCTCCCCCAGCGTCTCTACTCGTGGATTCAAAATCAGATGATTGCGACCGTATCGGTACATGGCATAGAATCCTTTTTCATCCAACCACAGTTCCCGGTTGATAACCTCCTTCAGTCTATCAGCCAACCGAGTGTACTTTTCAACATCCTGCTTCTTTTCCAATTCCTGAGCAATATCTGCCAGAATCCGTAAAGCCTGATAATGTATCACCGATGTACTTAACGCCTCACTCTGATAGATATCCACAGTCTGCATCCATTTAGGATAACTCTGTTCCCGCCAGTCGATAAAGGATGTTTCTCCACGTACCAATCCGCTTGTGCCGTACAAAGTCTTCAGATCATCCTCCATGGAATTCGAAATGACTGGATAAATATACTCCAGCCAATCGCGGTCGCCTGTTACCTTATAAAGTTCATAGGCAGCTACCGCCCAAATCATACGGTCTGAACTAATAGGCCAAGCTCCTCCAGATCCTGTATCCTGGATGATACGTCCGTTTGCGTTTACTTTTTTCAGTAACGATATTTTCGAAGCAGTGGGTTGCAAATACCCCATGGAAAGAATGATGGAATAACTCACGTCACGGGTCCATACCCCACTCCATTCCTTACCAGTACGCAGAGTAGTATCAGGCTCTACATTATTGATCATCTCATCCAGTCCCATATTGTAGATGGCATTATGTAGTCTGTTGGATGAAGATAGACGGGGATACGGACTCAAATCATTTTTCACCTTCCACTCCTTATCCACAGGCATAAAATAACCCGGTTGGGCATTATAAGTAGATACGATGTGATCATCACTCGGAGCCCAGGCACGGAATTCTCCTTGTATAATAGTATCTCCGCGCCAACAGTAGGCACTTGTCTCAACGATGTTCTGCGCCATGCCATGCATACTCAATGTCAGGGCCGAAATCAGTAATGGAATTGTCTTCATTTATGTATCAGTTTTTGTACGGTTATTTGCCTCCCCCCTAAGGTCGTCGTTTTTTCAACCTCAATACCGGATTCCCTCTATGTGTTTATCCATTCAGTTTACCAGCTTCTTCACAAAGTTCCGGAACATACGGATGCTTTCAAAGATAATAAATTCTCTCTGATTATCAAATCCAACCCACAAGTTATTTTTAGGTTCCCAAAACGAACGGACGCTTTACCGCAAACGAACGGATATTTTGGATAAGACGAACGTTTGTCTGAAATAAAACGTCCGGACGTATTCGATTATCTCAAAACAAGACTTCTGTTTCCATCAAACTGAACAGAATTCAGGAAAAAACGGAAACAGAAGACATCTGGAAAAAGCGTAACTTCGCCTTCAAAAAATTCAAAAGACTTATCAGATGAAACAAACCTATTTAAGCGGTATCTGTGTAGCCTGCCTGTTTCTGTCCGGCTGTGACATGATAGACTATCATCCTTATGATGTAAGGATAGATGGAGAAACCAATATAAACGCCCACCATATCGAACAAATAGAGCATGACTGTCTGGGAAAAGATACTATCCGTTTTGTTACGATGGGCGACTCCCAACGCTGGTATGACGAAACCGTAGATTTTGTAAATCACCTGAATCAACGAAATGATATCGATTTTGTCATTCATGGTGGAGACCTGAGTGACTTCGGAGTGACCGATGAGTTTCTCTGGCAACGTAACATACTGAACGGACTGAAAGTACCTTACGTTGCCCTCATCGGTAACCACGACTGTCTGGGTACAGGCGAAGAAACCTTCCGGGCGGTTTTCGGCGAACCGAACTTCTCGTTTATTGCCGGACGGATCAAATTCGTCTGTCTGAACACGAACGCCATCGAATACGACTACTCTCGCCCCATCCCAGACTTTACATTCATAGCCAATGAAAAACAGGACCGCCGAAATGAGTTCGACAAAACCGTCTGCTGTATGCATATTCGCCCACTGATGGACGAATTCAACAATAATGTAGCTGAAGTCTTCCAATATGCCATTAACCAATTTCCCGAACTGTTGTTCTGTACGGCTGCTCACGAACACCATGTATTCCAGCTGGACATTTTCAATGACGGTGTCATGTATTACATGAGTGACTGTATGAAAAACCGGAACTACAACATATTTACCATAACCCCTGACGGATACCAGCATGAAGTGGTCTATTACTAAAAACAAGAAAAAACTTGCCGCTACCATATGTATGATAGCAGCTTGCCATGCTCACGCTATAACAGCCCATACTGTGCCGACTTCGGATACGACCGTAATAGTGATTCATGATACACTCTACCTGCCTGCTCCCAACAGTGAAAAAATAGCTGTCAGTCCGGTAAAACCCAGCCGATACGACCGACGTGTACATCGTTACCGGCGCCGTTGGGAAGCCTTGATTCCAACACATACCAAACTACAGTTTGCAGGGAATATGGGATTGTTATCGATAGGAACCGGATGGGATTACGGACGCCGTAACCAGTGGGAGACCGATTTGCTGTTCGGATTCCTACCCAAATACGATTCCGACAAAGCCAAACTGACATTCACTGTAAAACAAAACTACATTCCCTGGAGTTTGCAAATCCGACAAAGTGACTTCGATTTCGAACCGTTGAGTTGCGGACTCTACGTAAATACAGTGTTTGGCAACGAATTCTGGGTACACGAGCCAGACCGTTACCCGAAAGGTTATTACGGATTTTCATCGAAAATACGGTTTCATGTGTTTTTAGGACAACGGTTCACCTATAACATTCCCAGCCATTACCGGGTAACAGCGCGCGCCATTACTTTCTTTTATGAACTAAGCACTTCCGATCTGTATGTGGTAAGTGCCTTTACTAACCGCTATCTCAAGCCGAAAGATTACCTGAGCCTGTCGTTCGGCATCAAACTGCAACTGTTATAAGATACTTTGACCGGAAACCATGCCTGGCATGAGTCCGGTCAAAGTACAAAAGGCCACAATCCGTTACTTCAGCCCTTCTCTCTTTAAGATTTCCATCATACATGCAGACCCCTCATCGGTATCTTCTATTTCTTCACGCAGACGCATCATCTCTTTTTTCATTCCGGTAATGACAGACTGATATTCCTTATCGTGATAAGCATTATGATTTTCTTTCGGGTCTTTCTGCAAGTCGTAGAATTCCCACGCAGGTTCCGAACGGTAGTCTTCCGACCCCGTCATATCCAGACGGTCTCCATACAGGAAGATCAGTTTATAACGGTCATTACGTACTCCAATGTGGGCCGGACGAATTCTATGTTGTGTCCAATAGCGGTAATAAATACTCTTTCTCCAATCATCGGGAGCCTTATCCGTCAATAGTTGCCTGAAACTTCTACCCTGAGTACCCTCCGGTGCCTTTACACCGGCGAAATCACTTAATGTAGATGCAAAATCCACATTCAACACCAGTTCCTTCACTCGTTTTCCGGCAGGAATATGTTTCGGATAACGGATAACAAACGGCATACGGGCCGCTTCTTCGTAATACATCCGTTTATCAAAGAATCCATGTTCCCCCAGAAAATATCCCTGATCGGCCACATAGATGACAATGGTATTTTCTGCGATGCCCATTTCATCCAAGGCATCCAGCAGCTTACCGATATTCTCATCTACAGTAGCCGCACAACGTAAGTAGTCACGAATCAGTTTCTGATAAGCAGCTTTTCTTTTTGCTACCTTGCCATAACCTTTGGTAGAAAAAGGCAATTCCGGATATCTGCACCACCATTTATCCGGGTCAGCCGAAGCTGTTTCCCAACGCCGTACCATCTCCTCCAACGGCTGACCGGCAAAAGTCCGTCCATTTGTTTCCGGTCCCCAATCAAACAAATTCTCCGGTTCCGGAAAAGTCACTCCATCGTACAGATGTCTCATCCGTTCCGGAAAATCATACGGTTCATGTGTCGCCTTGAAATGACAACACATCAGAAACGGCCGACTCCTATCCTGCTCTTTCATCCATCTGATGGCCTTTTCCGTTACGATATCCGTGGAAAAGCCATGCACACGTTCGCCAAAGTTACGTTGTCCGGGCCATGGATCATCGCTATTCTTAAATGTCGGGTCACGGTATTCTCCCTGATCATGAAAGACTGAATAATAGTCAAATCCTTGTGGCTGTGATTTCAGATGCCATTTACCGACCAGTCCGGTATGATACCCAGCCTTTTGAAACTCCTTGGCAAAAGTAGGCAATGAAACATCCAGTGTATCATCCAACGTATACACCCCATTGGTATGGCTGTACCGACCGGTCAGGATTGCGGCACGGCTTGGAGTAGAAATAGAATTTGTACAAAAACAGTTTTCCAAAACAGCACCTTCATCGGCTATTCGACGAATGTTCCCGGTCTGTGCGTACTGCTCCAGAATACCTCCATATACGCCCCATGTCTGCGATGTATGATCATCACTTAAAATAAACAGAATATTAGGGCGATCACCCTGTACGTTTTCTGCAGCCTGCAAGGCAAATGTACCCACAAGTATCGCTCCCGTCAAGAATAAGTCTCGTCTCATAACAATTTATTTTTCACGTCATTCATAAATATACAGATTTATCAGTTCGTCCCATGTCAATTTATGGCCATCCTTCCACCACAACGGGTTCTTCAAATCACAGAAGTCACGGTTTTCTTCCATACGTTTCATCAACAGATTATGCAGTTCCTGTTTTTTTTCCGGCAGTTCTGTAACCAAATTTGTCAACTCTCCCGGATCTTTTTCCAAATCGAACAACTGTTCTGTGATTTTTCCTTCTACGTTATAAATGATGTACTTGTATTTTCCTGAAATGATACCTCGCTGCTGATTTGAGTAGGCCAGAAACAAATCATTACGAACCTGTGCCTTCTCCCCTTTCAATACCGGAAGCAATGATTTGCCAGTCACAGACTCTGGTATATCAAACCCTGCCAATTCACACAAAGTAGGATACAGATCATACAGATAACACAACGCATCGGACCTTCCCTTCCGGACCGTTTTTCCAGGGACAACAATAGCCATCGGCACTCCTACACTATGATCATACAGACTCTGCTTGCCTATCAGCCCGTTCTGCCCCATCGCCAACCCATTGTCTGAAGCAAATACGATGATTGTATGTTCCAGCTTACCTGCCGCCTTCAAAGCATCCATTACTCTACCTATCTGTACATCTACCTCACTCACCATGCCATAATACAAGGCCAATTCATTCTGCAATTGAACTGCTGTACGTGGAGCCGGAAGCACCATTTCATCGCGTACAGTAAGCTCCCCGTTGTCGAAAGGATGTTCCGGTAAGAAATTGGCAGGGACAGACAATTCGGACGGAACATATTTCTTACCGTAATCAGGAAGTACATTACGTGGATCATGCGGTGAAGTGAACGATACAAAAGCCATAAATGGAGTCTTGTCTTTTTCTGTCCTCCGAAAAACCTCATTAGCCGCATCTGCAAACATTTTTGAGGAGAAATCCTGTCCTACGAAAGGTGCTTCGTCATATTTCCCCGTTGGGTCAAAATGATGCAGACGGGGATTACAATGCCCATTCTGCTCATACGGATGCATTCCACCAAAAAAGATATTGTCACCTTCACTGAAAGAACGAGCAAACGAAGCATAATCGGCATGCCACTTACCGGTAGCGAAAGTACGGTAACCATTATGCCTCAAATACTCCGGAAGTGTTACCTGTGATGCAGGAATTTTCATTCCATCACTCTGTACACCAAAAACTCCGCGTCCAGTCATGAGCATGGCACGACTTGGCATAGAAAGTGCCCCACATAATGCCCCATTAGTATAAGTGCGGGTAAACACCATTCCGCTATCCATCAATCCATCAATCCATCAATATGCGGAGTATACGTATCCTTATTTCCTAATGAAGCTATAGCATCACTCTGCATATCATCTACCAGGATAAACAAGATATTTGGATTTATCGGCTCTTCTTTCTGACAACTTCCCAGCAACAAAGCTGCTAAAGAAGCCGAACATATTACACTTACATTTTTCATTGTATTACTCTTTAATGGTTTTCTGTTTTCATGAATAATTTGTTATAGAGATTCCAAAACCTGAATAAATTTCTTCATATTCGTATTTTCATATAATATCAGTTCAGGCAACAACATCAAAAAGTCTTCTTACCAGCTTCCTGCTATCTGTAAAACAAAATCAGACAATTTTTTCATCATTCGTATTTTATCAGACAAGTATATGTCCTCATACCACGGATACTTGAAGAACTATCTCAGCAGAAAATATGCAACTCTCTCGATAGGGAAACTCTCGACGATACAAAAATACAGATTTTACTATAAACCGAAAATTTATAGTATACCATTTCAGTAATTTTCCGAAACTGACACTATATACTGAAAAGATGAGCACAATGTAAAAGTTGTTAAAAGGTAAAGAGGAAGGGTTCTATCCGTTTTCTTATGGACAATCCTTTGTCTTTATTTGTACGCCATGCAGATACTATTTCTAAAAATATCTTTACCGGATGACTGAAACTATCATTTCATTCCATCTGCATATTCAAAAGAAATATTTTCTGCGTGTCTTCTTATTAACAACCTAAAAATTAAATGCTTATGGCAACTATCAAAATCAAGTTCCGTCCTTCTTCCGTCTATACAAAAGAAGGTACATTATTCTATCAGGTAATTCACAAACGAATTACAAGACAAATTAGAATAGGTTATAAAGTGTTTTCAGATGAATGGGAAAATCTTTTTTCCGACTATCCTATCTACAGGAATGAGCGGAGAAAAACCTATCTGGCAGATTTAAAGAAACGAATTGAAACAGATACACAAAAACTAAATAAAATTATTTCAAGTCTGGAAGCAAAAGATAGTGAATACACTTCCGATGAAGTGGTCCGATTATTCCGTTCCATATCTGATTCAAACGGTTTCTTTTCTTTCACAGGAAAACTTATCGATCAATTAAGCCAAATAGGCAAATCGCGTACCGCAGAGACCTATACAACTACTTTGAACAGTTTCATGCGCTTCCGTAAATATAGAGAAGTTCTGCTGGAAGATCTGGATACGAATCTGATGATGGCATATGAATCTTACCTGAAATCAACCGGGTTATGTCCGAACAGTACTTCATATTATCTCCGTAACCTCCGAGCCATCTATAACCGCGCCGTAGCCGCAGAACTCACTGAACAACGTTTCCCATTCAGGTATGTATATACGGGTATTGAAAAGACAGTAAAACGTGCCGTACCATTAAATGTCATCCGAAAAATCAAAGAGCTTGACCTAAGCGCATATCCAGCCATGGATTATGCCCGCGATATGTTCCTGTTCAGTTTCTATACACGTGGAATGTCTTTCATTGATATGGCCTACCTCAAGAAAAAAGACTTGAACAGAGGAATTCTGAGTTATCGGCGAAAAAAGACCGGTCAACGCCTCAATATCAAATGGGAAAAGGTCATGCAAGGCATCATCAATAAGTATAATATTCCAAAAAGTCCTTACTTGCTTCCTGTCATTAGGGATTTGGAATCAGACGACAGAAGACAATACAAGAGTGTTGCTCATTCCATCAACAAAAATCTAAAGATAATCGGTGAGCGGTTGGAGGTTTCTATTCCGCTGACCATGTATGTGGCACGCCATGCATGGGCAAGTATAGCCTGGAGCAAAAACATATCCTTATCAGTAATCAGTGAAGCTATGGGCCACGATTCAGAAAATACTACACGAATTTATCTGGCTTCATTGGATTCTACAACAATAGACAAGGCTAATCATCTAATATTGAATTCCATCTGAATGGGTCATAGTTATCTGTAAATCTGATAATTATCAGACAAAAAACAGCAAATAAGCCAAACTGCTGCCGGTTGGGAGGAAGAGGGGAAAATAGCAATTTGAGAATAAAAAATTTTTCATCTGAATACATGATCATACCATCAGAGGAATCTTTTTATTTAAAAACAGTCTAAATAGCTTGCATAGCCGTGATGAAACCTCTATCTTTGTGCAAAAATTAATAAAGCACCATGAGACTATCAGAATTAAAAACTGGAGAGAAAGGGGTCATCATTAAAGTTTTAGGACATGGAGGTTTCCGCCGACGTATCATTGAAATGGGATTCATCAAAGGAAAATCGGTAGAAGTCATCCTGAATGCTCCGTTAAAAGACCCTATCAAATACCAGATTATGGGATATGAAATCTCTTTGCGACGGAAAGAAGCAGAGATGATAGAAGTAGTAAGTGAAGAAGAAGCACGAAACATTATCCAAGAAGAAGAATATCAGACCCCCATTACTGAAAACATTCCCGTATCAGAAGAACGCCTGAAAATTATAGCGCAAGGAAAGCGACGTACCATTAACGTAGCTCTGGTAGGAAACCCCAATTGTGGGAAAACATCATTGTTTAACATTGCTTCCGGCTCCCACGAACATGTAGGAAACTACAGTGGAGTAACCGTAGATGCCAAGGAAGGCTTTTTTGATTATCAGGGATACCACTTCCGTTTAGTAGATTTACCCGGTACTTATTCGCTTTCGGCTTACAGTCCAGAAGAACTGTATGTAAGGAAACACATCATCGAACAGACACCGGATGTCATTATCAATGTAGTGGACGCAGGAAATCTGGAACGGAATCTTTACCTGACCACCCAACTGATTGATATGAACGTAAGAATGGTAATTGCCTTAAATATGTACGATGCACTGGAACATAGCGGCAATAAATTGGATATTAAAGGCCTGAGCAGCCTATTGGGAGTACCCATGGTGCCTACAGTAAGCCGGACGGGGAAAGGCATCGAGGATTTGTTTCACGTCATCATCGGGCTGTATGAAGGAGCCGACTTCATGGGACAGAAAGAAGAAATACAAAATGAAGCCCTGAGGCAATTAAGAGAATGGCACGATGCCTATGTACAGGATCACAGCTATGGCAGCCATGGAGAAGAAGCTGGAGACATCGCTTCGCAAGCTTTTATCCGTCATATCCATATCAACCATGGTCCGGAATTGGAACGCAGTATCGACCAGGTGAAAAAGGAAATCAGTAAAAACAGCAGTATCCGCCAAACATATTCAACCCGCTTCTTAGCCATCAAGCTACTGGAAAATGATAAAGACATCGAACAGCGGGTTATTGCTTCCTTACCTAACGCACATGAAATTCTAGAGACACGTGACAAAGAAGCCCAACGCCTGAAAGAATCTATCAATGAAGACAGTGAACAAGCCATCACCAATGCCAAATATGGCTTCATTTCCGGTGCATTAAAAGAGACCTATACGGATAATCATCAAAATACAGAGATGTTCACCCGCATCGTTGACAGTATCGTAACCCATCGTTTCTGGGGATTCCCTATCTTCTTTATCTTTTTATACATCATGTTCGAAGGAACCTTTGTACTGGGTGACTATCCGATGCAAGGGATCGAATGGCTGGTAGAAAAGCTAGGGGTACTGGCAGAATCTTTTTTACCGGATGGACCGATAAAAGATTTGATAGTAGACGGCATCATTGGTGGTGTAGGCGGTGTGATTGTCTTTCTGCCAAACATCCTGTTGCTGTACCTTTTTATTTCTATCATGGAGGACTCCGGCTATATGGCACGTGCAGCCTTTATCATGGACAAAATCATGCACAAAATGGGATTACACGGAAAATCCTTCATTCCACTGATTATGGGTTTTGGCTGTAATGTACCAGCTATCATGGCTTCACGCATCATTGAAAGCCGTAAATCGCGTCTGGTGACTATGTTGGTAAATCCGTTAATGTCATGCAGCGCCCGTCTACCTATTTATTTGGTAATGATTGGAGCTTTCTTCCCAGGTAAAGCAAGCCTGGTACTATTGTCCATCTATGCCATCGGAATTCTGCTGGCTGTACTGATGGCACGTATCTTTGCCCGTTTCATTGTAAAAGGTGATGACACTCCTTTTGTAATGGAACTCCCCCCTTATCGAATGCCTACCGCCAAATCAGTTCTCAGACATACCTGGGAAAAAGGAGCCCAATATTTGAAAAAGATGGGTGGTATCATCATGATAGCATCTATTATTATCTGGTTCCTGGGTTATTATCCAAATCATGGGAACTATGAGACTCAAGCCGAACAACAGGAAAACTCATACATCGGTCAGATAGGTAAAGCCATTGAACCAGTCATCGAGCCTCTTGGTTTCGACTGGAAGATGGGCATAGGTATTCTTTCCGGTATAGGTGCCAAAGAACTGGTGGTAAGTACACTGGGAGTGCTTTACACAAATGAGGAAGAAGTAGACAGTGTCAATCTGGCAGATCGTATCCCGATTACACCACTGGTAGCATACGGATACATGCTGTTCGTATTGATTTACTTCCCCTGTATTGCTACCCTGGCGGCCATCAAACAAGAATCTGGTAGTTGGAAATGGGCGGCTTTTACAGCAGGTTATACTACCCTATTGGCTTGGATAGTTGCACTGATAGTCCATCAAGTAGGAATTTTATTCATACACTAATACATATATCATTTTATGAATATAGACATACAAAACATTATCGTCCTATTGATTATAGCAGGGTGTCTGCTATATGTAGGCAGAAATATACTACGTTTTTTCCGAAAAGGAAGCCAAACAGCAGGATGTGGTTGTGGCTGCCCTGGTTGTTCCAAATCGATAAAGACAAAAGATTGCATAACGCCCAAAAGCAACAAATAATGGTAATTTATTCAGAATCAGCTGGAATCATCAACAAATTCTCAGCTGATTCTGTTCTTCTAAACAAATGAGTTAAAAAAATCTGCTTTTTTTTCAACAGAAGTCTTGCAAAATCAAAAAAAAGCAGTACCTTTGCATCGCAATTGAGAAAAACAATTGCTGAAAGGAAAAAGGTTCCTTGGATGAGTGGCTTAGTCAGCGGTCTGCAAAACCGTGT
>URWP01000054.1 GCA_900551645.1 uncultured Bacteroides sp. | reverse complement strand
AAATCCTATCACGTAGTGAACGGTATCGACAAGATTATTCCAGTAGATGTATTCATTCCCGGATGTCCTCCAAGACCTGAAGCATTTTATTATGGTATGATGCAGCTGCAGCGGAAAATCAAAGTTGAAAAATTCCTGGGTGGAGTGAACCGCCAGGAAAAGAAACCTGAAGAGAAAGGAGAAGAATAAGCATGGAACTCATTGAAAAGATTAAGAAGACAGCTCCAGACGCTACTGTTTCCGAAAACGGAGAACCTGTGGTCAGTATCAGTGCACAAGAGCTGCACCAAGTGGCAGAAGCTCTGTACGCAGATGCTGAACATCCCATGGACTATCTGCGAGACATCGTAGGGATGGATTGGGGCGAAACAGGACTGGGAGCACTCTACCTCCTGGAATCGCCACGGATTGGCTGCCGTATAATCCTGAAGACTGTAACAGCCAACCGCGAACAAGCTTTCCTGCCTACAGTTTCCGACCTATGGAAGACTGCTCTTATCAAAGAACGTGAAGTATTCGACTTCTTCGGCATCCGTTTTCTGAACCATCCGGATATGCGCCGCATCTTCCTGCGCGAAGACTGGAAAGGATATCCGCTCCGTAAAGATTATGACATGAACTCGAATCCATTGAATATGGAAAACGAAGTAAATGCCGATGTCACAGACGAGTACTTTCTGAAGCCAGACGGAACAATAGCCGATAAAAAGAATATCGTGTTCGATCAGAAGGACTTTGTAGTAAACATTGGTCCGCAGCACCCATCTACACACGGTGTATTGCGTATGCGTACTTCGCTGGACGGTGAAAATATCTGTCGGATAGACCCTATTCTAGGTTACATTCATCGAGGTATCGAAAAGCTGAACGAAAGCCTGACTTATCCACAGACACTGGCGCTGACAGACAGACTGGACTACCTGAGTGCCCACCAGAACCGTCATGCCTTATGTATGTGTATCGAAAAAGCAGCGGGTATCGAAATTTCTGAACGAGCCCAATACATCCGCACCATCATGGACGAACTGCAACGTATCGATTCACACCTGCTGTTCTATTCATGTCTGGTAATGGATATGGGTGGACTTACCCCCTTCTTCTACGGATTCCGCGAACGCGAAATGATACTTGACATCTTCGAAGAAACCACCGGTGGACGACTTATCCAGAACTACAATATGATAGGCGGTGTACAGGCAGATATTCATCCCACTTTCTGCACGAAGGTTAAGGAATTCATAGCCCATCTACGCAGTGTCATCAAAGACTACCATGATATTTTTACTGGAAACGTCATAGCGCGGACACGTCTGCAAGGTGTAGGTATTCTCTCACGCGAAGATGCCATCTCGTTAGGTTGTACCGGCGGAACAGGAAGAGCCTCTGGCTGGGCTAACGATGTACGCAAGCATCATCCGTATGCCTTGTATGATAAAGTAGACTTCAGGGAAATCACCTACACCGAAGGAGATTCGTTCGCCCGATACATGGTACGAATGGACGAAATTATGGAATCTTGTCACATTATCGAACAGTTGATAGACAACATTCCTGCCGGAGAATACAAAGTGAAGACTAAACCTATCCTGAAGCTTCCTGAAGGAGTATTCACCAGTTCGGTAGAAACAAGCCGCGGTGAATTCGATGTAGTATTAGAGAGTCACGGCGACAAGACTCCATACCGTCTGCATTACCGTTCTACAGGCTTACCATTGGTACACGCTATGGATACTGTATGTCATGGTCAGAAAATTGCAGACCTGATAGCCATCGGTGGTACGCTGGATTTCGTAATTCCAGACATCGACAGATAAAATTTTAGGTTTGTTAAGTCATTGAATTCTTAGGTTTACCAATTATCTCTTATTCAAGACCTATCTATTAAAGACTTAAAAGCATGACATAGAACACGGCCGTCTTGCCAACAAACTTAAAAACAAAAAAACTAAAAACAAAAAAGCATATGGAACAATATTACGACCTTACCCCACTACTAAACCTCATCCATACATGGTTATGCGGATGGATGCCGGAGTGGCTGGCCCTGACACTGGAAGGTATTGTGGTAGGGGTATTCATCCTTATCATGTATGCCGTACTGGCAATAATCCTTATCTATATGGAGCGCAAGGTCTGTGCGGCTTTCCAATGCCGTATCGGTCCGAACCGTGTAGGTGGAAAAGGCGGTCTGCTACAGGTACCTGCCGACGTTATCAAGATACTGACCAAAGAAATCATCGCTTTGAAGAACGCCGACCGTTTCTTATATAATCTGGCCCCTTTTCTGGTCATCCTGGCCTCCATTCTTACCTTCTCATGTCTACCTTGGAACAAAGGAGGAGAAATCCTACATATGAACATTGGAATCTTCTTCGTGCTGGCAGCCTCATCCATCGGTGTTCTTGGTATCCTGTTGGCCGGATGGAGTAGTAACAGCAAATACACCCTCATCGGTGCGGTGAGAAGTGGAGCCATGATTATCAGTTACGAGCTTTCCATCGGTATTTGTGTACTCACAATGGTAGTACTGAGTGGTACAATGGATATACAGGCTATTGTAGCCAGCCAAGACAACGGGTGGAACCTTTTCAAAGGACACATCGTCGCTGTAGCCGCCTTCGTCATCTATCTGATAGCCGGAAACGCCGAAGCCAATCGTGGTCCGTTCGACCTGGCTGAAGCTGAACAGGAACTAACGGCAGGCTATCACACTGAATATTCAGGTATGCATTTCGGTTTCTTTTACCTGGCCGAATACCTGAACCTGTTCATCACGGCAGGGATCGCCACTACCCTTTTTCTGGGAGGCTGGATGCCGCTGCACATCAGCGGACTGGACGGATTCAACCAAGTGATGGATTTCATTCCTGGTGTAGTCTGGTTCGTAGGCAAGACTTTCGCGGTAGTATTCCTGCTGATGTGGATACGCTGGACTTTCCCCCGACTGCGTATCGACCAGGTATTGACACTGGAGTGGAAATACCTGATGCCGGTATCTCTGGTAGTATTACTGCTCATGACCGTCTGTAAGGTTTTTGGGCTGGTGTTTTAACGTCAATTGAATGATCATGAGTACACTGAAAGAATATCTGGAAGGATATGCCAGCGGAATCAAAAGTCTGCTGGTAGGCATGCGCACCTCAATGAAGGTGTTCTGCCAGAAAAAAGTGACGGAACAATACCCCGAAAACCGTCACACAACCCTCCACATCGCCGAACGCCATCGTGCCATGCTTGTTATGCCACATGATGAAGAAAACCATCACCACTGTATTGCCTGCGGCCTATGTCAGATGAACTGCCCGAACGGGACTATCCGTCTGACTACTGAAATGCGTGAAGACGAAGAAGGAAAAAAGAAGAAAGTATTAGTGAAATATGAGTATAACCTGGGGTCGTGCATGTTCTGCGAAGTTTGTGTAAACGTCTGTCCGCAACATGCCATCCAATTCAGTAACGAGTTCGAGAATGCAGTTTTCGAGAAAGAAAAGTTATTGCTTACACTGAATCACGAAGGGTCATCACTCGCCAAATGACAGAAGATTATGGAAATTACACTTCAAGAAATTGCATTCTACGCCGTAGCCCTCTGTATAGTGGTCTGCTCGGTGTTGGCAGTGACTACCGGCAAGATCCTGCGGGCAGCCACCTACTTGCTGTTTGTACTCTTCGGCACAGGAGCTATTTATGGCATCTTAGGATATACATTCCTAAGTGCCGTACAGCTGATGGTATATGCCGGAGGTATCGTTGTACTATACGTATTCTCTATCCTGCTTACACAGTCGGACAAAGACATGAAATATCACATCCGTCGCGGTAAGCTCGTGAGTGTACTACTCACTACCCTAATAGGTGCCGGACTGGTACTCTTCCTGCTAATGACCAACGGATTCGCACTGAATCTGATTCCGCAAGGCGACGAGCTTCCTGTGGAACAAATAGGCCATGCTCTGATAGGTACCGAAAAATATCAGTTTGTCCTGCCATTCGAGGTAGTCAGCTTCCTGCTGCTGGCCTGTATGATTGGCGCAATACTGATTGGTAGGAAAGAAGAAAAAAAGAATTGACGCAATCTTTTTAGACAGAAGAAGGCTCATCCAGCCGTAAAACCGATGCTGGATGACAGATTCACAGAAACAAATAAAACTCGCTCTTCCGTCTGAAACAAAAAAAGAGATAAAATGGAAATAGAAATACATGTCATACATTACCTGGTCATCAGTACTGTGATGATGTTCTGCGGTGTATATGGATTCTTCACCCGTAAGAACCTGCTTGCCCTTCTCATCTCTGTAGAACTGATGCTGAATGCCACGAACATCAATTTCGCCGTATTCAACCGTTATCTTTTTCCGGGACAACTGGAGGGACACTTCTTCAGTCTGTTCGGTATCGCTATCGCAGCTGCAGAAACAGCAGTGGCCATCGCCATCATCATCAATGTGTACCGAAACATCAAGCATGTTCTGACTGATGACATTACGGACCTGAAAGGATAATGCTTAACGATTAATCAACAAGCTTATGGATTATACAATTCTGATACTCGCCTTGCCTTTGCTCAGCTTCCTGATTCTGGCGCTGGCAGGCATGAAGATGCCGCACCGTGTAGCCGGAGCCATCGGTACCCTTTCATTGGGGAGTGTAGCCGTACTGAGCTACCTGACAGCCTTCAACTATTTTACGGCCGGACGGACAGCCGAAGGAATCTACCCGACCCTTACTCCGTGGAATATCGACTGGCTGCCGTTCACCCAACAGCTGCACATCGACATGGGAATCATGCTAGACCCCATTTCGGTAATGATGCTGATTGTCATTTCTACCGTCAGCCTGATGGTACATATCTATTCCTTCGGATACATGAAAGGTGAAAAGGGATTCCAGCGTTATTACGCCTTTCTGAGTCTCTTTACTTTTTCCATGCTGGGATTGGTAGTAGCTACCAACATTTTCCAGATGTATGTATTTTGGGAATTGGTAGGAGTATCTTCCTACCTGCTTATCGGTTTCTACTACACCAAACCGGAAGCCATTCTGGCTTCAAAGAAAGCCTTCATCGTCACTCGTTTCGCCGATTTGGGTTTCCTCATCGGTATCCTGATTTACGGCTACTACATGCAGACCTTTACTTTCACTCCTTCGGAAGAACAGTTGATGAAGGCCGGAATGGTACTGCCCTGGGCCTTGGGACTGATGTTTGTAGGAGGTGCCGGTAAAAGTGCCATGTTCCCGCTACATATCTGGCTACCGGACGCCATGGAAGGACCTACTCCGGTATCTGCCTTGATTCATGCGGCAACCATGGTAGTAGCCGGTGTGTATCTGGTAGCCCGTATGTTCCCGCTTTTTATCGGTTTTGCTCCAAGTGTACTCCACTGGGTAGCCTACATCGGCGCATTTACCGCGTTCTATGCAGCTTCTGTAGCCTGTGCACAGAGTGATATTAAACGTGTACTTGCCTTTTCCACTATTTCGCAGATAGGTTTCATGATGGTAGCTTTAGGTGTATGTACCTCGATGAATCCACATGAAGGAGGACTGGGTTACATGGCCGGCATGTTCCACCTGTTCACTCACGCCATGTTCAAAGCCCTGCTTTTTCTGGGAGCCGGATGCATCATCCACGCTGTACACAGCAACGAGATGGAAACCATGGGAGGACTGCACAAATACATGCCTGTCACACACATCACCTTCCTGATAGCTTGTCTGGCCATTGCGGGAATCCCGCCGTTCTCAGGCTTCTTCTCGAAAGATGAGATTCTGACAGCCTGCTTCCAGTTCAGTCCGGTCATCGGATGGGTAATGACAATCATTGCCGGTATGACAGCCTTCTATATGTTCCGCTTGTACTACTGCATTTTCTGGGGCAAAGAGAACAAAGAGCTCCATACAGCTCATGTTCCGCACGAAAGTCCACTGAACATGACCTTCCCGCTGATGTTCCTGGCAGCCGTAACCCTTGTAGCCGGATTCATTCCTTTCGGCCATTTCGTATCTGCAAACGGTGAAAGCTATGACATCCATCTTGATATACAAGTAGCCGCTACCAGCATCATAGTAGCACTCATTGCCATCGGTCTGGCTACCTGGATGTATGCCCGCGAAAAACAACCGGTAGCCGAAATGCTGGCACGCCGTTACAGCGGTCTGCACCGTGCAGCCTACAAACGTTTCTATATGGATGAAGTCTGGATGTTCGTTACAAAGAAAATCATTTTCCGCTGTATATCTACTCCACTGGCATGGTTCGACCGCCATGTCATCGACCAGTTCATGAATTTCATGGCTTGGTGTACACAAGCTTTCGGCGTAACCGTTCAGCCTGCCCAAAGCGGACGCATACAGACCTATACTATGTGGTTCTTAGGAGGTATCATCTTCCTGACATTGGTACTCCTGTTGTTCTAATCATCGAAAAGAAAAAATAAACTGATATGAATCTATTGAGTCTATTCGTTCTGATACCTCTGCTCATGTTGCTGGGACTCTGGATAGCCCGCAACGTGAACCAGGTGAGAGGTGTGATGGTAGCCGGATCTTCACTGTTGCTCATACTGGCCGCCTACCTCACCGTGTCATATATCGGACTTCGCCAAGCCGGTGCCACCGAAGAAATGCTTTTCACAGACAGCATCAGCTGGTATGCACCGTTACACATCTGTTACTCGGTAGGTGTTGACGGAATTTCCGTAGTCATGTTGCTACTGAGTGCCATTATCGTTTTCACCGGGACCTTTGCTTCGTGGAAGCTGAAACCGCTCACCAAGGAATATTTCCTATGGTTTACCCTGCTGAGCACCGGCGTATTCGGTTTCTTCATCTCTACAGACCTGTTCACCATGTTCATGTTCTACGAAGTAGCGTTGATTCCCATGTATCTGCTCATCGGAGTATGGGGAAGCGGCCGCAAAGAATATGCAGCCATGAAACTGACACTGATGCTGATGGGAGGATCTGCCTTCCTGCTCATCGGCATATTGGGAATCTACTACGGTGCCGGAGGCGAGACCATGAACATTCTGGAAATCGTACAACAGAAAATACCGACTGAGATGCAACGCATCTTCTTCCCGATGGTCTTCCTCGGATTCGGTGTACTGGGTGCCCTCTTCCCGTTCCACACCTGGAGCCCTGACGGTCACGCTTCGGCTCCGACAGCAGTAAGTATGCTGCATGCCGGTGTGCTGATGAAACTGGGTGGTTATGGCTGCTTCCGCATTGCCATGTTCCTGATGCCGACCGGAGCTGCCATTTGGGGAGATTTCTTTCTGGTATTGACCACCATCTCAGTAGTATACGGTGCCTTTAGTGCTGTCGTACAGACCGATTTGAAGTACATCAACGCCTATTCCTCTGTAAGCCACTGTGGACTGGTACTCTTTGCCTTACTGATGATGACCCGCGTAAGCGCCACCGGTGCTATCCTGCAAATGTTAAGCCATGGACTGATGACCGCTCTTTTCTTTGCCCTCATCGGTATGATTTACGGTCGTACTCATACCCGTGACATCCGACAACTGAGCGGACTGATGAAAATCATGCCATTTCTGGCTGTTGGTTATAATAGCCGGTCTGGCTAACCTCGGTTTGCCAGGGTTGAGCGGATTCGTGGCCGAAATGACTGTCTTTGTCGGTTCCTTCCAGAATCCGGACTTGTTCCACCGCACCTGTACCATCATTGCCACAATGAGCATTGTCATTACAGCAGTCTACATCTTGCGTGTAGTAGGAAAAATCCTGTATGGTACCTGTCAGAACCCGGAACATCTGAAACTGACAGATGCCACCTGGGACGAACGCTTTGCAGTCATCTGCCTGATTATTGCCGTCGCCGGGCTGGGACTGGCACCTTACTGGGTAAGTCACCTTATCAGCGGCAGCGTGGAACCTATCATCTCACAACTCATACATTAATTGAATTATGAATATAACAGCATTATTCCCGATGCAAGCCGAAATCAGCCTGGCAGTCATACTCATCATTATCCTGCTGGCCGATCTGATACTGAAGGCACCGCATCATAAAACTCTGCAGACACTGACCTGTACACTGATGGTAGTACAACTGGTACTGAATCTGGTACCTGTAAATCAGGAACTTTTCGGAGGAATGTACAGTAATACGACCATGGCTTCGGTAGTGAAAACCATCCTGACAGCCGGTACCCTGCTGGTATTCATGCAATCCGGACACTGGCTATCCGGCGAAGAAACCCGCCACAAAGCCGGCGAATTTTACCTGCTTACCCTGAGTACCCTGCTGGGAATGTATTTCATGGTCAGCGCAGGCAGCTTCATTCTTTTCTATGTAGGACTGGAACTGGCCAGCATCCCGATGGCCTGTCTGATAGCTTTCGACAAATTCCGTCATGACAGTGCCGAAGCCGGAGCCAAATTCATTCTGAGTTCCATGTTTTCTTCCGCACTGATGCTGTACGGTTTGTCATTGGTATACGGGACTTGCGGAACCACCTATTTCACCGACCTGCCCCAAGCATTGACAGGCACCCCGCTGCAACTGATGGCCATGGTATTCTTCTTTGCCGGCCTGGGATTCAAGCTGAGTCTCGTTCCGTTCCACATGTGGACACCGGATGCCTATCAGGGTGCCCCAACTCCGGTAAGCGGTTATCTGTCAGTCATTTCAAAAGGAGCTGCCGCTTTCGCCCTGATGAATATCCTGCTGAAAGTATTCGGCCCGATGACAGAAGAATGGGGATTGATGTTAAGTGTCACCATTGTACTCACCATCACCATAGCCAATGTCTTCGCTATCCTGCAGCAGAACCTGAAACGATTCATGGCCTATAGCAGTATCTCACAGGCAGGCTACATTCTCCTGGCTGTTTTGGCAGGTAGCGAACAGGGAATGACAGCCCTGGTATATTACATCGTAGTATACATCGTCGCCAATCTGGCTGTATTCGGCGTTATCGGAGCAGTAGAACAACAAACAGGTGGCCGGGTAGACCGGGATACCTACAACGGTCTGTACCAAAGCAATCCGAAACTGAGTTTCGTTATGACACTGGCTCTCTTCTCTTTGGCCGGAATTCCACCTTTCGCCGGATTCTTTTCGAAATTTTTCGTATTTGCTTCCGCCTTCCATACAGGCTATTGGCTGGTAGTCTTCCTGGCTTTGGTAAACACCATCATTTCGCTGTACTACTACCTGTTGATTGTGAAAGCCATGTACATCACTCCGAATGAGAATCCCGTACCTACGTTCCGCTCCTCTGCACTGATGCGTACCAGTCTGGTCATTTGCCTTGTCGGTATCATCCTGCTGGGTATCTGCAGCGGAGTCTATCAGTGGATTGACAAATTCTGATAAACCAACAGAAGAATATATTCCTTAAACAGAAGGACAAAAGGGAAGGACAAACATCCTTCCCTTTTGTCCTTCTGCCCTTTTTCAAGCCTCCTATTTTCAAATTCTTCATTCTTCGTTCTTAATTTTTCATTTCTATTATCTTATTCTTCATTCTTAATTTATTTTTTCTATTTTTGCAGATAGATAAGTAAACATTTTATTTTGAGTCACTATGTATCCATTAAAATTTCAACCGATTCTGAAATCCACCTTGTGGGGAGGTGAAAAAATCATTCCATTCAAACATCTGGACAGTAACCAGACACAAGTAGGCGAAAGCTGGGAAATCTCTGATGTTCCGGGCGACGAATCCATCGTAGCCAACGGTGCCGATGTGGGCAAGAACCTGACGCAGATGGTCAACGAATACAAAGGAGCCTTGGTAGGCGAAGCCAACTACAAACGCTTCAACGGCAAGTTCCCGTTGCTCATCAAATTCATCGATGCCCAGCAGGATTTGTCCATCCAGGTACATCCGAACGACGAACTGGCCATGAAACGTCACAACTCCATGGGTAAAACCGAAATGTGGTATGTAGTAGATGCTACTGCAGACGCACACTTGCGTTCAGGTCTTTCTAAAGCCATCACACCGGATGAATATGCACAGATGATTGCCGACAATACCATCTGCGATGCCTTAAAGGACTACTCCATCAAACCGGGCGATGTATTCTTCCTGCCTGCCGGACGCATCCACAGCATCGGTGCCGGCTCATTCATTGCCGAAATCCAGCAGACTTCAAACGTAACTTACCGCATCTACGACTTCAACCGCAAAGACAAGAACGGAAATACCCGTGAACTACATACCGAACTGTCTAAAGATGCCATCGACTATACGGTTTACGATGACTACCGTACCAACTATACACCCAAGGAAAACGAACCGGTAGAACTGGTAACCTGCCCGTATTTCACTACTACCGTTTACGATTTGACCGAAAAGATGAATATGGATTACAGTGAACTCGATTCATTCGTTATCTATATCTGTATGGAAGGTGCCTGCACCGTAACCGACAACGAAGGGAATGCCATCAGCCTGCAGGCAGGAGAATCAGTTCTGTTCCCGGCTACAACCCGCTCACTGGAAGTAGTTCCTGAAGGCAAGGTAAAATTCCTGGAAACTTACGTATAATCCTATTCTTTCACCATTCAGGCCCTGTTTTTCTTCGGGACAGACACATCTGAAGCAAAACAGTAGCCTGAATGGCTTTTTTATGCCACTCAAATCTTTATCATGAAAAAATCAACAACATTCTTATTCAGCCTGGCATTCGGAGGTTTCCTGGCAGGCTGTTCTACCACTCAACAGGAAACCACCCCGATAGACTACACCCAATACGTTAATCCTTTCATCGGAGCTGCGGATAACGGCACACATTTCCGGGAGCTTGCCGCCCGTTCGGTATGGTACAGACCAGCCCTGTAACCGGAGCTGTGGGATGGCGTTACTGCTCGGAATATGTCTACAGTGATTCCATCATCTGGGGATTTACTCAGACTCCCCTGAACGGTACCGGCTGTATGGATCTGGGCGATATTCTGGTAATGCCTGTCACCGGCAACCGTCACCGCAACTGGGACGGATACCGCAGCCGCTTCCAGAAATCCACCGAGAGCGCTACACCGGGATATTATACCGTTACCCTCGATGAACCGGGCGTAAAGGCAGAACTGACTTCTACCATCCATGCAGCCCTGCACCGTTATACCTATAACAAAGCAGATTCTGCTTCCATCCTGATAGACCTGCAACACGGTCCGGCCTGGAACGAGAACCAATATCACTCACATGTACGCAGTTGCGAAGTACAGTGGGAAAATGACAGTACACTGACCGGTCATGTAAACAACAGTGTATGGGTCAACCAGGACTATTTCTTTGCCATGCAGTTCGACCGTCCTGTAGTAAGTACAGTCGATTTGCCGATGAGTGAAACTGAAAAAGGGAAACGCATCGTCGCAACTTTCCAAGTACAGCCAGGCGAAGCCGTACAGATGAAAGTAGCTCTTTCTACAACCGGTATCGAAGGAGCCAAGGCGAACTTGCAAGCCGAGATTCCGGGATGGGACTTCGAAGCCGTACGTCAGGCTTCCAAAGATGAATGGAACAGTTACCTGAGCCGCATCGAGGTACAGGGAACCGACGAACAGAAAACCAACTTCTACACTTCACTGTATCACGCTTTCATCCAGCCGAACGAAATTTCGGATGTAGACGGCAAATACCGTAACGCAGCCGATTCCATCGTACAGGCTACCGGTGGGAAGTTCTATTCTACCTTCTCTGCATGGGACACTTACCGCGCCGCTCATCCGTTCTACACCATCGTTACTCCGGAACGTGTAGACGGTTTCGTCAACTCCCTGGTAGACCAGGCCGATGTACAAGGCTTCCTGCCTATCTGGGGACTGTGGGGCAAGGAAAACTACTGTATGGTAGCCAACCACGCCGTTTCCATCGTGGCAGAAGCATATGCCAAAGGTTTCAAAGGTTTCGATGCCGAACGTGCCTTCCAGGCCATCAAGCGTACCCAGACCATCTCGCACAAACTGAAATCCAACTGGGAAAACTATACCAAGTACGGCTATTTCCCGACAGATCTGACTGAAGCCGAATCAGTATCTTCTTCACTGGAAAGCGTATACGATGATTATGCAGCCGCCGATATGGCTACCCGTATGGGCAAGACAGAAGACGCAGCCTACTTTGGCAAACGAGCTGAATATTATAAAAATCTGTTCGACCCTGAAACGAAGTTCATGCGTCCGCGCAAATCTGACGGAAGCTGGAAATCTCCGTTCAACCCCAGTCTGGTAGGACATGCTGAAAGTACCGGTGGCGACTATACCGAAGGAAATGCCTGGCAATATACCTGGCATGTACAGCACGATGTTCCGGGACTGATTGAACTGATGGGAGGTGCTGATGCCTTCACTGCCAAACTGGATACCTTCTTCACGTTGAAACTGGAAACCACTCAAGCCGACGTAACCGGTCTGATTGGCCAGTATGCCCACGGTAACGAACCGAGCCATCACGTAACTTACCTCTATGCGTTGGCTGGCAAACCGGCACGTACCCAGGAACTGATCCGTGAAATTTCCCACACCCAGTATCGTCCGGAACCCGACGGTCTGTGCGGAAACGACGACTGCGGTCAGATGTCTGCCTGGTACATGTTCTCAGCCATGGGATTCTATCCGGTGAATCCGGTAAGCGGCGAATATGTATTTGGCGCCCCTCAGGTGCCGGAATTCGTACTTCACCTAGCCGACGGAAAGACCTTCACCATCAAGGCAGAAGGACTCTCTGAAACCAACAAGTACGTAAAGAGCATCACACTGAACGGCGAACCGTATACCAAAAACTTCATCTCACACGCCGATATCATGAAAGGTGGTACACTGGTTTACCAGATGACAGACCAGAAATAAAAAACAAACGGACGTTTTACCTCAAACGCCTAAACGTTCTCATTCAAACGAACGGACGTTCTGACTGAAACAAACGGACGTTTTCCATAAATAAAAAGAGCTTGACATTTCCTCTGTGGGTGT
>URWP01000053.1 GCA_900551645.1 uncultured Bacteroides sp. | reverse complement strand
CGTTCCTAATCTCTTGCCAAAGAGATATTTACGATGCAACCTTTACGGGCGCACAGAGATACTTTATGTACTCACTCATATTGGCGGACATCAGGGCTTTCCAGCATTCCTCAATGAGTATCATCTTGCGGATGCCTTTCAAACGGCGCATCTTGGCGATGAAGGTTTCCATGATTATCAGCGTGACCACGGGCAGAAGCACCTTGTTTCCGCTGATATTGTCCAGCTCAAATACGATAAAGCGCTTGTTGGTAAGATCCAGTTCCTTGTCCGAATTAAGCAGGAAATCATAATCACCGCCACGGTAGAACGGTTCCAGCACGTTCAGGAAACCGTCGATGTCAAAATCCTTCTCACGGACTTTCTTCTCCTCAATCATCCGGCGGTAGTCATCACGCACAAACTCGTAGAATCCGTTGAAATCGGGTCTGACATCCCTGTTTTCCGTTATCCTGCGGATGTATGCGTTCACCGCTCCAGAAAGGGCCACTTCTTCCGAACGCCTTGGGGCTTCATCCTCACGTTTCCAGAGTGTGAGTATCAGTGTCTTGATGCTTTCACGCTTTTCCACGTCAAATTCCCCAGAATCCGTATAGAACGGATTGAAGGCGATGGGATTGTCCTCCTCATAGGTGATATAGATACCGTCCTCGCCATGTGTCCGGTCATGAATCAGGCTGCAAAGTCCCTGATAGCTGTTTCCGGTATCCACCAGCAGGATATGGGTACCCTGTTCATAATACTGGCGGACAAGGTGGTTCGTAAAGAAGGATTTACCGCTGCCGGAGGGACCGAGTATGAACTTGTTGCGGTTGGTGATGATCCCTTTGCGCATGGGCAGGTCACTGATGTCCAGATGAAGCGGTACGCCGCTCTGCCTGTCCGTCATACGGATACCGAACGGGCTGGGCGAACTGCGGTAATTCGTTTCCGAAGCAAACAGGCAGACAGCCTGTTCCAGAAAGGTATAGAAACTTTCCTCAGCCGGAAAATCGCCCGCATTGCCGGGAATACCAGACCAGTACAGCACCGGGGTATCTATCGTGTTGTAATGGGGTACGCATCCCATCAGGGCAAGCTGGCTGCCGGTATCGTTCTTGATACGCCTGAGCTCTTCCTCGTCTTCCGCCCAGGCCAGTACGTTACAGTGGCACCGTACCGGAACAAGCCCTTTCGTATGCGCCTCGTCAAGATACATTTCTGCCCATTCATAGTTCACGGCATTGCTGCGGCTGTATTTCGACAGGGACAGCATGTTGCGTGAAGTCTTTTCCATGCGTTGCAGGATTTCCTGAGCGTCATCGATGAACACGTACTGCGAATAGACATGGTTGCATGAGAGCAAAAGTCCTACCGGAGCCGCAAACGAAAGACGGCAGTCGCTACGGTCCGTGGACAAGCGCTCATAGCGCATGTCCGTGCCCACACTGCCGGGAAGGTCTTCCGTATCGGAAAGCACATGCAGGCAAAGACGTTTGTCACCGATGCGCATACGTTCCGGATCAAGGCAGATGTCCTGTAATACGGGGTGTGTGTCCTCCATACCGAGAGTCAGGTATCTTTCAATCAGCCCGGGACATTCTTCCGTTCCGACCACCTCTTCAGTTCTAAGACGCTTCATCCTGACATGCCCCGAATCGTTCATGATACGCTCGAACTGCTCCACAGCCTCCAGAAATTTCACGACCGAATCCCAGTCCGTGATTTCCTTGGGAAGGATATAGCCACGGCACAGGGTACTGAAATCACTGCGGCGGCTGGCACGTTCGCGTGTAGTCTTTGTCAGATACAGGAAGCAGCGGTGCCTGAGATACGGGCGTTCGTTGAAATGACGCTCATAGCTGCGGGACAGGAAACTTTCCGTCCCGTCTCCTTCGCTCCGGTAGTTTTCCTTGACGAACCAGTCCTGCTTGTACACGACCGAATAATTGGGAAGCACCTTCATGGCCTTTACCCAGGTACCGTGAATGGCTTCATATTCCGCCGCCGTCACCGTGTACAGTTCAGGCAGCTCGACCTCGAAGGCTACCGTAATGTCCGCATCCTTGCTTACGATGCAGTTGTTTTCCACGGCCAGAATCGGGAATCTGTCTTCCAGATCACAGGCCTTCAATACACTTCTCATTTCTTTCTCTTCTTTTTGGTTAATGCTCTGAATATTCTGCGACGGGCTGACAGATAGTGCGGATGGCGTTTCTCGGCCAGCATCTTCATCAGCCCGTGCTCACCGTAGCGGGCATTCATGCGGAAGGTCAGCCATACGGCCAGGGAACCGGATACCGCTCCGAAAGACAGGCATACCAGCTGGCTGACACCGGCCATATACAAGACAACCACCGCAAGAAAGACCGATACAAGGCCTCCGGCAAAAAAGAACAGGTACTGTGATTTCAAGCCCTTGAACTCAATCGGACGGCCTGCTCCTTTGTTGATACGGTAATCCATGGCTTACAGGAAGAAGGAACGGAGAATGGTGGCGGCCACAATCAGGAAGATGCAGGCGAAGAACCAGCTCGCCGCAGTCTTTGACGTATCGGGATCGCCGCTGCTGAACTTGCCATACGTCTTGATACCGCCGACCAGACCGAGTACGGCTCCGATGGCATAACACAATTTGGTGGCCGGATCGAAATACGAAGTCATAAGGCTGGTAGCCTCATTGATGCCGGCAAGACCCTGTCCCTGTGCGAAGGCACCTGCCGCTGCCAGCACACACAATACTGAAAATAGGATTCTTCTCTTCATTGTCGAATCATTTTGGGGTTTGACATAAATGTTGAATTCGACTGCAAATATATAAGGCTTAAACCGCTGTGATACAACACTGTCATCAGGTGTCACCGGATGTCATCAGATGTCATTCAGGAAGCCTTACAGACATAAAAAAAGCATCCCGAAAAGATTTCCGGGATGCCTGAATATATCGGTGTCAGATATATTTCCGCCAGTTGTCAGACGGTTCATTCCCATCCTTTACTTTAAGCGGTCTGGGATTGCCGTCCTCGTCAAGATACCTGTCTATCAGTTCCTCTACAATCGCGGAATTCTCCATATTGGAAAGGAACACATCAATCAGGCTGGTCTGCCTGATGGAGAACAGGACACGGGCTGCCTGCATGGCCTTCTCATGGTCGGCTTCATCCTGATGTGTCAGATATTCGCCGAGTACTTCCATGTCCCTGCTGGACAGAACAGGTGATACGGATTCCACTTCGGGAGACTCCGCATCAAGGTCTTCCTGGACTTCCTGCAGGAGTTTCATCTTTTCCAGCTGAAGGTTGCATTCCACATCTTCCTGCTGCACGTCCTCCTCCTCACCGATAAAATTCCTTTCAAGTGGCTGGCTCATGAAGGGAGCGGCAGTCTTTCCGGCATTCTCGTCCAGATAGACATAACGGGTACTTCCCATCACTTCTGCATCTGAAACCGCAGATTCCGTTCCGGCAGCTTCTTTCTTTTCCTTCTTCACGCAAGGTTTCCCATAAAGCAGGGTACAAACAGTTTCGATACGCCTTCTCCAGCCATACACGCTGTACAGCAAATAGCCTATACAGACAATCCGTACACAGAAGTATATCAGTTCTTCCATAAAGAATCCTTATAGAGAAAGCATTCAAGTTCATTCTTCAGCAATTCTCCGTGGCGTTTCAAGTGTTCCTCCACGATATTGCTCACATAGACTGAAACACTCATGCCGGGAGCCATAAACGGAATAAGGCGGCTTGCCTTGTTGTACAAACCGCAACGGATACGAATCTGACGTCCTTTCCCGACTGGAGCATCGTTCAGATACACACGGCTATATTCGGGAAAGCAGTTCGCTATTCCTATTTTCTCATTCAACTCTCTGACCTGTCTTTTCAGTGAACAAATCTTATTGGACAGTACATAAATGCAACATAACAGCAGGCCGCAAACCAATACGGCAACAGTCAATACAATCCACATCATTTTCAGAATGTTTTTTGGGTTTTTCGGCGAAACAGCTCGCCAAGCTCTTCACTGTAAGTCTCAAGATGGTGTGCCAGCACATTATCCAAAAAAGCGGGCACACTCATGTCATCACTCAGAAGGGGAAGGATACGGGCCAGCCTGCAATACATGTCATAGCTGATATAGGTCTGCTTTCTGTGTACGGACTTCTTTCTGTCCAGAAACAGTTCCTTATACATTTCCACCTTCTCTTCCAGTCCGGGGTCAGCGCGAATCGTCTTGCGGGACTTTTCCTGTCCCTGTGTCTTTACTTCCGGCACATTTTTTTCCTTTTCTGTGACAGGAAGAACATTCTCGCCGACATCAGTTCCAGATTTACCGCAGGAAATGGATTCACTGGCCATCATGTCTTTCAAGGCATCCTCATCCACCTTGAATATCTCTCTTTTCTTTGCCATAGCCATTATCCCGGAAATATGATACGTTCCATCTCCTGGGCAAACGCCTCAAGACGGCTGTCTTTCAGTAGTGATTCGGAAGGAGGAAGAAGGGTGCAGCGGAAATGCTGCCTGGAAGAAGGTGTCATTTCCTTGTTGAAGCGTTCAAGATCCGGAAGTACGGTTTCAAAGACCTTCAAACCCATACGGAGCACTATTGCATTATACATTACATACAGTTCCTTGGAAGTACGGCTGTCCATACGGTTCCAGAATAAACGTATGTCTTTCAGGGGAGCTTCCGGATGCTGTCCGATAAAATCCTGAACGGTCGATACAAAGGAAAGGCTGCTCTGCATAACCATACGGTCTTTTACAATGGGAGTGAAAATGAAATCCATGTTCATGACGGACTCAAATACACCACGGGAGTTCACCGTTCCGGGAAGATCGAAGAATATCAGGTCATAGTCGCCTTCCAGTTTGCCGGGAATCTCTGCGGCTGACTCAGGAGTGGAAGTGACAATCGGATAGGCCTTGCGGGAACCGTCCTCAAACTGACGGCAGAAAAGACGCTGGTGATACTCGCTTTTCTCAAGGTTCTTCAAATCCCTTCCCCTCAGTTTTTCCAGACTGAACTGGGGATAGTCACAGTCAACGACAGCAACTTTCAGACCTCTTACATAATTAAAATAACTGGCAAGAACCGCTGTTACCGTGGACTTGCCCACACCGCCTTTCTGATTGCTGAAGGCGACAAGAATCGGACGTTTGTTCATACCTCTTGTTTTTGGGGTTAATATTCACTTTTTTCTTTCACTAATCCAACAATGGCATTACGCTATTGTGATACTATATTGCCATGTTATTATGTCCTTATGTTATTACAATATTATGTTGCCGTGTTATTATGTCCTTATGTTATTGCAATATTATGTTGCCATGTTATTATGTCCTTATGTTATTGCAATACTATGTTGTTACGTTATTATGTCATTATGTTATTGCAATGTTATATTGCCATGTTATTATGTCCTTATGTTATTGTAATACTATGTTGCCATGTTATTATGTCCTTATATTATTGCAATACCATGTTGTTATGTTATTATGTTATTGCAATATTGCACGCTTAAATCGCGTCAAAAATAAGGTCTTTCAAGCATACAGGTAATATGTAGCCTGTACCATGACATCAGATGTCATCAGACGTCTTTATATGTCATATAATCCACTATTTCACAACTGTTTACACAGCCATAATTTTGCAAAGTCAGAACCGATAGACGGCTTGGAATATCTTCCGACGGACAGCAGCACGCCGCTCACGTCGCGCAGCAATCCGCCGGAGGTGGATTCTCTGTTCAAACGAACAGAGCAAGTTGTGTTTTTGTACGACAGAAATTATTCTGCCATACAAAAACCAACTTGCCCTCCCTAACGGTCGGGGGATTTTCCTCCAAAGTCGGAAAATCTGACGGAGAAAGCAAAACAACCCAAAAGCAGAAAAGCATGGAGAAAAAACAGGCAAGAAGGACAGGCAGAAAACCGAAGACTGATCCGGCGGACTACAAGTACAATTTCCGTCTGAACGCACAGGAGAAAAGCAGATTTGAGAAACTGTTTCTGGAATCCGGAGCAAGGGACAGGACAATCTTTATCAAGAAATCAATCTTTTCAGAACAACTGAAGGTAATTAAGGTGGATAAGGTTTCCATGGACTATTACATCCGGCTCGGGGAATTTTACAGACAGTTCCAGGCAATAGGCAACAATTACAATCAGGTCGTAAGGGCCGTACAGAAAAACTTCGGGGAAAAAAGGGCGATGTCCCTGCTTTACAAACTTGAAAAGGCTACCCTGGAACTGATACTGCTCAACAAGCAGATTATGGCATTAACCAAAGAATATGAACAGAAATGGTTGCAAAGATAAGTCACGGGGCAAGTCTTTACGGGGCACTGGCCTATAACCATGAAAAGGTATTTCAAGGGACGGCGGAAATCCTGTCCGGACACCGGATGATTTCCGACCGCCCGGGACTACCGAGCGAGGACATACGTCTGGCTTTCCTTTCATTTGAAAACCATCTGACGGCAAACAGGAGGACAGACAAACCGGTCCTGCATATCGCCCTCAGTCCGGCACCGGAAGACAGGCTGGACAATGACAGACTGGCGGAACTGGCAGAGAAATACATGCAGAAAATGGGATATGGTGACCAGCCGTTCATCGTGTACAGACATGGAGATACCTGCAACACGCACGTACATATCGTGAGTGTATGCATTGACGATGAAGGAAGGAAAATCAATGACTCCTATGAATACCGCCGTTCAATGACAGCCTGCCGGGAACTGGAACAGGAATTCGGACTGCGTAACAGTGCGGATACGGAAAGACGGAATCCGAAAGCGGAACTGAAAAAGGTGGATGCCTCACAGGGGGATATACGCCACCAGATAGGAAACACACTGAAGGCCGTACTGGAGAGCTACCGTTTCCAGACTTTCGGAGAGTATTCCGCACTGCTTTCCACACTGAACATTGAAGCCCGACAGGTTCGGGGCGATTACATGGGAACACCCTATACGGGTATCATCTATTCGGCTACAGATGATAGTGGGAAAGTGGTCAGCCCTCCAATAAAAAGTGCAAGGTTCGGCAAGCGTTTCGGAAATACGGGACTGTCCGAACGTATGTTACGGCATACACAGGACTTCAAGGAAGGCAGATGGTCGCCGGTCATATCCGGCAAGGTAGTATGGGCCATGCGTAACGCAAAATCGGAACAGGAATTCAGGGAACTGCTGAAACAGGAGCACATTGATGTGGTATTCCGAAGGAACGATACCGGACGTATCTATGGCGTCACATTCATAGACCATGAACGGCGTGAGGCGTTCAACGGTTCACGTATGGGAAAGGAGTTTTCCGCCAACATATTCAACGGCCTTGTCAACTGGTGGGAAGGAATACCCTGGCAGGACAGACAACAGTCCGGTCCGGAGGAACTTTGGAAACGGTACGGTCATCGTATGGAAGAAGGCAGTGCGCTTGAACAGGCGGCAGGCATTTTCTCCTTTGATGCAAATCCGGCAGTCGATTACGAGGAAGAAGCGTTCCGTCGCCGCATGAAACGGAAAAAGAAACCGCAGAAGCGCAAATCACGCGGTATCTGATCAATCAAAATGAGTCAACAACAGGGGGAACAACGGATTCCCCCACAATCATCTACATCATTATGCAACAGGAAGACGATTTGAGAGCCCTTGCCAAGATTATGGAATTCGGCAGGGCAGTCAGTATTTTTATTCTGGTAGTCCACGTTTATGTGTACTGCTATCCCAGTATGAGTGCCTGGCATCTGAATCTGGATGTCATAGACCGGATACTGATGAACTTTGACAGGACAACCGGTATATTCGGCTGTATCCTTTGGACAAAACTGATGGCGGTTCTTCTGCTGGCCATATCCTGTATGGGTACTATCGGAGTCAAGGGTGAGAAAATAACCTGGCAGCGGATATGGGCGGTACTTACTGCCGGGGCTGTTCTATTTTTCATGAACTGGTGGCTGCTTGACCTGCCTTTTCCACACGAAGCGATTACTGCCCTGTATGTGGTGACACTTGCAGCCGGTTATCTATGCCTGCTCATGGCGGGACTGTGGATCAGCAGGCTTTACAGGCATAACCTGATGGAGGACGTGTTCAATATGGAAAACGAATCCTTCATGCAGGAGACAAGGCTGATGGAGAATGAATATTCGGTCAATCTGCCCACTAGATTCCAATATGGCGGCAAGCTCAACGACGGCTGGATCAACGTGGTCAATCCTTTCCGTGCGACCATCGTATTGGGAACACCGGGTTCCGGTAAATCATACGCAGTAGTAAACAACTACATCAAACAGATGATTTCCAAAGGTTTTAGTACCTATATATATGATTATAAATTCGATGATCTTTCTACTATTGCCTACAATACCTTGTTGCACAATATGGACAAATACAAGGTAAAGCCGCATTTTTACGTCATCAATTTTGATGATCCGCACCGTTCACACCGCTGCAATCCCATCAATCCGGAGTTCATGACGGACATCTCTGACGCATACGAAGCAAGCTATACCATTATGCTCAACTTAAACCGCACCTGGATTGAAAAGCAGGGTGATTTCTTTGTAGAGTCTCCGATTATCCTGCTGGCAGCCATTATATGGTATCTCAAAATATTCAAAGGCGGTATCTACTGCACGTTCCCTCATGCCGTGGAACTGCTGAACAAACCTTACTCAGATTTGTTTACCATATTGACTTCCTATCCGGAACTGGAGAACTACCTTTCCCCTTTCATGGATGCCTGGAAAGGTGGGGCTCAGGATCAGCTCCAGGGCCAGATAGCTTCAGCGAAAATTCCGCTTACCCGAATGATTTCTCCACAGCTGTACTGGGTCATGACAGGCAATGATTTTTCTCTGGACATCAATAATCCGAAGGAGCCTAAAATCCTTTGTGTAGGCAATAATCCGGACCGGCAGAACATCTATTCCGCTGCGCTCGGACTGTATAATTCCAGAATCGTCAAACTGATAAACAAGAAAGGGCAGCTTAAAAGCACGGTCATTATAGATGAACTTCCTACCATCTATTTCCGAGGACTGGACAACCTGATTGCAACGGCACGTTCCAACAAGGTGGCGGTCTGTCTGGGATTTCAGGATTTCAGCCAGCTTAACCGTGACTACGGTGAAAAGGAAAGCAAGGTGATTCAAAATACAGTCGGCAACATATTCAGCGGTCAGGTGGTAGGTGAAACAGCCAAAACACTTTCCGAACGCTTTGGAAAAATCCTTCAGAAACGACAGTCCATATCCATCAACCGTCAGGATGTTTCCACATCGATCAACACCCAGCTGGATTCCCTGATTCCTGCATCCAAAATTTCCAACCTCTCACAGGGTACGTTTGTCGGTTCCGTGTCGGACAATTTCGGTGAAAAAATAGACCAGAAGATTTTCCATGCGGAAATTATCGTGGATCATGCCAAAGTAAGTGCGGAAGAAAAGGCTTATAAAAAAATCCCGGTTATCAACACGTTCAAGGACAGTGAAGGGAATGACATCATGCTCCAGCAGATACAGCGTAATTATGACCAGATAAAGGCGGATGCCCAGGCTATCATCAACGATGAGATGGAAAAACTGAATATAGATAAAACACAAATTGATTGATTTAATAAGCTTATATCCAATGTCTTTCTCCATATATTGTTTGGATTTTATTTAATTTGGAATTCTAATCATTAAATTAATAATATGGATTTACAAAGATTAAAAGAACGGTATCCTATTCTTGTCTCTTATATGGAGAATCAGCATTATAGCTGGCAATACATAAAACATGTCAAGAATGAGGCACGATGGATTCTAAGGGAATCCGAAAATTATGGATGGAAGACATATGATGATGTTTATCAAACATGTGTTAAAAAGTATAGTAACAAATACACTTTACTTTATAAACGAAAAATGATAAGGGTCATTGAGCTATTCGTTTCAGATAATATATTACCTGATGGCTTATTACATGTGCATAAAGCATCGTATTATGATAATTTGTGTAATGAATACAAACGCTTTATCAATGTGTATCGGGATGTTATAAAATCAAAACAGAATAAACCTTTACATTATTACAAAAGTTGTGAGTGTTCAGCATGTTCCTTCTTGTTTAGATTACAGAAACAAGGAATCTATTCTCTTGAAGATGTGACAGAGGAAGATGTGATGAATGTATTAAATAATGACAAGAAACTTATCGGGAGTTATCATTTCAGAGCGGAGAATGTGTTTGTACTTAAGCATTGTGAATCATTTTATCCTCCTGGATTGTGTAAAAGAATCATATCCTATTTCCCCAATATACGAGTAAAGCGTAAAAATATACAATATCTATCTCATTCCGAGATTGAAAAAATACGAGATATATTAAATAAGAACTCTATACTTTCGTTTCAAGAAAGAGCTATCGGTTTATTAGCCTTTTACACCGGTTTACGAAGTTGTGATATTGCAGCACTTCGTTTTTCTAATATCGATTGGGAAAAGGATATAATTAGTATCACCCAGCAAAAAACGGGCAAACCGTTAGTTTTACCTTTGCGTGCAATTGTAGGGAATGCGATTTATGACTATATAATAAAAGAAAGGCCTAAATCAAAAGAGGATTTTATATTTCTTAAAGTAAATGTTCCTCACAAAAGGCTCCATAGTAGTAATCTATATGCCATAAGTGCTAAAATAATGAAGGCGGCTGGAATTCGAAATGGTTCAGGTGTTTCTAAAGGATTACATTTGTTTCGTCACCATTTGGCGACTACTCTTTTAGAAAATGGAGTAGAAACTCCCATTATAGAAAAAACATTAGGACATTATTCGGCATCTTCTCTTGATACATATTTAAAATCAGACTTTAAGCACTTGAAAGAATGCTCATTAAGCATAGATGCTTATCCCATAAAAAAGGAGGTGTTCAATGAAATCTGAATCATTTTTGTCGGATATTCTGAACAAGTATAAAACTTATAGAATAGCATCAGGGCGTATTAGTAATGGCTATTTGAACGGTCTATATAGATTTGAGAGATTTTGTATAAAAGAATATCCTTCTGCAGATAAGCTTTCCCAAGAAATGATTGATAAATGGTGTTGTAAGAGAGAGACAGAAAAGCCCAATTCTTGTCTTTCAAGGATTTATCCAGTAATAAGTCTGTTACGGTACACTAATTCTCGTAATTTGACAGACTTACGTATCCCTTTAACACCTCGTCCTGTACCAAGAGTTTATATTCCTCACGTATTCTCCGAAGAAGAATTGAATAATTTTTTCCAAGCATGTGATTCATTTGAAACGAAATATGGACTGATTGGGAAAATCCAACGAATCACTATTCCTGTCTTTTTTAGGCTTTTATATAGTAGTGGAATGAGAACAACGGAAGCACGATTATTACGTAGAGAAGATGTATGCTTGGAAGATGGCATCGTAAATATTCGATATTCTAAAGGATACAATCAACATTTTGTTGTACTTCATGACAGTATGTTAGAGCTGATGAAAAAATATGATGTTGCTATATCTAAACTAGTCCCTGAACGAATATTCTTTTTCCCGACCAGCTCAAATAGCGGATATAATGGGGCTTGGGTTACTCGAATTTTTAGAAAGTGCTGGTATAAAAAGAATGAAGTATATGCAACAGCTTATGAACTGAGGCATCATTATGCTGTGAAAAATATTAATAGTTGGATAGGTCAAGGGCTCACTACCCACCTAAAGTTATTATCGTTAAGCAAAAGCATGGGACATAGTAATATAGAAAGTACAAAATATTATTATTCTTTAGTTCCATGTTTATACGATATCATAGAAGGCAATACAAGCGAAACATTAAATCAAATAATCCCCCAATTACATAAAAATGAAACAGATTTCTAAGGAAGCTCTTCAGTTAGCTAAATATATACATGATTGGATTAGTGTATATACAGTATCAATACAATCTAATAGTCCACATACAATTCGGCGTTATTCTATTACGCTATCGCTTTTTGTTGATTTTTTAGAAAAAGAAAAAGGAATTATACCTTTAAATTTAACATCGGAATGTTTTTCTCGTAAATACATTGAAGATTGGATTATGTGGTTAAAACACTCTCGAAATTGCAGTAAGGAAACCTGTAACCTTAGATTGTCAGCAATTCGATCATTTTTGAAATTTCTTGCAGGGAAAGATGTTTCTTATCTCTCATTATACCAGACTTCTACGTTGATTCCAATGCAAAAAACAGAAAAAAGGAAAATTACAGGTATGACAAAAGAAGCGGTAAAAGCTCTTATGTCAGTACCGGATATTTCAACAAAAGTAGGATTGAGAGATTTGACACTATTACTTGTCCTTTATTGTACAGCTGCACGAATTGATGAAGTTTTATCTGCTAAAATTAATCAATTACATATAGAAGTATCTAAACCTTATATTACTATCATTGGTAAAGGTCGTAAAATAAGGACTCTATACATTCTTCCACAAGCTGTAGCATACTTAAAAAAATATTTAAGCATTTTTCATGTATCAAATCCGGATCCAGATTCATTTATCTTTTATTCAAGGAACAATGGAACAAAGACAAAAATGACATCTGAAAATGTTAATCAACGGTTAAAAAAATATGCGAAACGTGCATATAAAATATGCAATGATGTCCCTCTTGATTTACATGCACATCAAATTAGACATGCAAAAGCATCACATTGGTTGGAAGATGGTATGAATATTATTCAAATATCATTTCTATTAGGACATGCAAATTTAGAAACAACCATGGCATATTTAGATATAACAACAGAACAAGAGAGCAAAGCATTAGCAACACTAGAAAGTGAAAACGAACAATCCATTCCTAAGAAATGGAAAATGGAATCTAATAGTCTTGCCACGTTCTTGGGTATAAAAAATATAGATAATTGCATATTCCGGCGGATACCCGTTCAGCATTTCCGGTGATATCCGTTCAGTCTCC
>URWP01000052.1 GCA_900551645.1 uncultured Bacteroides sp. | reverse complement strand
AATCAGCAAATCGTTCAACATCGACGCACAGATTATCGGACGCATTGAAGAAAGTGACCACAAGGAACTGATTATCCGTTCTGAATTTGGAGAATTCAAATATTAATATAATAAAGCCATACTTATAGGCATATTTGAATTTACTCCAATAACAAAAAGGCATTAATAATACACCTTAAGATGAAAAAGGTTTATGATAAAATCAATATAGACCTATACATAATTGCTGTCGCTTTTGGAAAAAATTATAGCAACAATGTATATGCTAGAATACTTATAAGTGATAATAAAGAAGCAAAATGCAGTCAATATTCAAGACCTATTGATTTTTATGATATTTATGATAAAGAAGGTGTATTAGAAGAAGCCCTGTTTTCACAAAAAATACCTTCAATCAATAATGTACCACTCTTTAGAAAAGTCGTTTCATTAGAAGATGCCATTTATTGGGGTAAGGGTAACTTAATTCATATATCACATGCACCAATAGGAATTAAAAATAATAGTGGTTCAATAACCAAAATACGAGACAGCTTCACTGCTGCACTCGACTCTGAAAATGAGGAAATAGTTATTAATGATGAATTATATAGTCTATTTAACAGAAAAGGGGCTTTATATTACAAAAATAAAGAGTTCATAGATGATTACAAACAATATATTGCTATAGAAAGATATTGGTAATTGTCATACTATTTATATATTCAAGCGATATACCTCTCGTCTAAATATTAGAAGATCTAACTGCTGGAGAGGTTAGCGGTATATTCTTCGGATATTAGATTGACGGAAAGACCATATTGACAATATTTCCCCAAATTGGGAAAAAGTCTTCTCCTAATTTAATTGCAATAGTTCTGATTGGTATACCTATAACATTTCTGTTCGATGGCTGATTGTGGTAAAAAACAAAAAGATTTAAATGGCAGAAAATAACACCATATTAGAGAAACTTGAAGGATTGGTGTCACGTTTTGAGGAAGTGTCTACACTGATTACTGACCCGAACGTGATAGCAGACCAGAAACGATACGTCAAACTGACCAAAGAATACAAAGAGCTGGGCGACCTGATGGCTGCCCGCAAAGAGTATCTTCAATGTCTCAATGGCTTGGAAGAAGCCAAAATGATGATGAGCGAGAACGATCCGGAGATGAAAGAAATGGCTCGTGAAGAAGCGGCCGCTTGTGAAGCTCGCATTCCGGAACTGGAAGAAGAAATAAAATTATTGTTGGTACCGGCAGACCCGCAAGATGACCGAAATGCCATTTTGGAAATTCGTGGTGGTACAGGAGGTGATGAAGCTGCCATCTTTGCCGGCGATCTGTTCCGCATGTATTCTAAATACTGCGAATCGAAAGGATGGAGACTGGAAGTTTCCAGTGCCAACGAAGGAGCTGCGGGTGGTTTTAAAGAAATCATCTGTTCGGTGACAGGTGAAAAAGTGTATGGTACGCTGAAATATGAATCAGGTGTACACCGCGTACAGCGCGTTCCTGCAACTGAAACTCAGGGACGTGTTCATACATCAGCTGCTTCGGTTGCCGTTCTTCCCGAAGCAGAACCGTTTGATGTAGAAATCAACGAAGGTGAAATCAAATGGGATACTTTCCGAAGTGGTGGTGCCGGAGGTCAGAATGTCAACAAGGTAGAATCCGGAGTTCGCCTGCGCTATAACTGGAAGAATCCGAATACCGGCATCGTAGAAGAAATCCTTATCGAATGTACGGAAACACGCGACCAGCCCAAAAACAAGGAACGTGCACTCAGCCGTCTGCGTACCTTTATTTACGATAAGGAACATCAGAAATACATCGACGACATCGCTTCCAAACGCAAAACCATGGTCAGCACCGGCGACCGTTCGGCCAAGATTCGTACATACAATTATCCTCAGGGACGTATTACTGATCACCGTATCAACTATACAATCTATAATCTGGCAGCGTTCATGGACGGAGATATCCAAGACTGCATAGACCACCTGACTGTGGCCGAAAATGCGGAACGACTGAAAGAAAGTGAACTTTAAACAAACAGACAACAAGGCTTCAGTTACAAGTCAACAAGGCTCTACATCTGGCTGGCAACCCAAAATCAGCGATGCTAAACCTTGTTAACTCGTCAACTTGTCAACTAAAAAAAACAAAAAATATGAACAAACAACAGTTATTCGAAAACATCAAGAAAAAACAGTCTTTCCTGTGTGTAGGACTGGACACGGATATAAAGAAAATACCGGAACATCTGCTGAAAGAAGAAGATCCTATCTTTGCATTCAATAAAGCCATCATTGACGCCACAGCTCCTTACTGTATCGCTTACAAACCAAATCTGGCTTTCTATGAAAGCATGGGTGTGAAAGGATGGATTTCTTTTGAAAAGACTATCCAGTATCTGAATGAAAACTATCCTGATCAGTTCATCATTGCTGACGCCAAACGCGGTGATATCGGTAATACCTCAGCCATGTATGCACGTACTTTCTTCGAAGAAATTAACCTGGATGCAGTTACGGTAGCACCTTACATGGGTGAAGACAGTGTTACTCCTTTCCTGACTTACGAAGGAAAATGGGTTATCCTGCTGGCACTGACATCCAACAAAGGTTCTCACGACTTCCAACTGACTACTGATACAGAAGGCGAACGTCTGTTCGAAAAAGTATTGCGCAAATCACAGGAATGGGGCAACGACCAGAACATGATGTATGTAGTAGGCGCAACTCAAGGACGCATGTTCGAAGATATCCGTAAAATCGTTCCAAACCACTTCCTGCTGGTTCCGGGTATCGGCGCACAGGGAGGTTCTCTGGAAGAAGTCTGCAAATATGGTATGAACAAAGAATGCGGACTGATTGTCAATTCCAGCCGTGCCATTATTTATGCCGACAAGAGCGAAAACTTTGCTGTAGTAGCTGGTCAGGAAGCTCAAAAAGTACAGCAGCAAATGGCTGAACAACTGAAAACAATCTTATAAAAATCATCCTGACTGGTTTCAGGACTCCAGCATACGCCCGAAGAAAGTCTGATTTCCTTCTTTAATGTCCATAAGAATGAGAGAGACTTCTTCGGGTTTTTCTGTTCTATCTTCAATCTATTCTGTCTTAAATCTCTGAAAAAATGAGATAAAAATGTCCTTTTCAGCAAAACGGCCTACAAATATTTTACTATTTGTTCTGTTATATAAAAAAAAAAACCGTAATTTGCATAATTGATAGGATTGAATAAAGATAATCTTCCTATCAATCAAGGAAACAAAGAACTGAAAAAGAAGAATTAAAATTGTAAATATGGAGCTCTCAGCGAAACAAATTGCAGAATACGTCCAAGGAACTATTGTAGGAAATGAAAACGCTACCGTACATACCTTCGCTAAAATCGAAGAGGGTATACCCGGTGCACTCTCATTCCTTTCGAATCCTAAATACATACATTATATATATACTACTCAATCTTCCATCGTACTGGTAAATAAAGATTTCGATCCGGAACAGGAAGTAAGTGCAACACTCATCAAAGTAGAAAATGCCTACGAAAGTCTAGCCAAGCTTATGACACTTTATGAGTTGCATCAACCTAAAAAAGTAGGTGTCAGTTCTTTGGCGTCCATTGCTGAAACAGCCCAGATAGGAAAAGATGTCTATATCGGTCCCTACGCCTGCATCGAAGAAGGAGCCGTAATCGGCGATAATTGCTACATTCACCCGCATGTTACCATAGGAGCAAATGTGAAGGTAGGAGCAAACACTATACTCTATCCACACGTTACTATTTATCATGACTGCCGTATAGGAAACAACTGCATCCTCCACGCAGGATCCGTCATCGGTGCTGACGGATTTGGCTTTGCACCTTCACCAGAAGGATATGAGAAGATTCCACAAATCGGTATCACAATTCTGGAAGACAATGTAGAGGTAGGAGCCAACACATGTATCGACCGAGCAACTATGGGAGCAACCATCATTCATAAAGGTGTGAAACTGGACAACCTGGTTCAATTGGCACATAACGTAGAAGTAGGTAGCCATACCGTAATGGCTTCACAAGGTGGTGTAGCCGGTTCTGCTAAAATCGGTGAATGGTGTATGTTCGGTGGACAAGTAGGTGTAGCAGGACATATCAAAGTGGGTGACCATGTAACTGTAGGAGCTCAGTCCGGCATTCCAGGTAACGTAAAACCGAATACAACCCTTATGGGATATCCGGCCATCGACCCTAAACAATTTGCCCGTTCTGCCGCTATCTATAAGAAATTACCGGATATGTACGCTGAACTTGGACGATTGCAAAAAGAAATTGAAGAATTAAAAAAACAACTTAACGCATAAAAGCCCATGTTGAAACAACAAACCTTAAAAGGCAGCTTCTCATTGAACGGAAAAGGACTCCATACAGGAGTCAAACTGACCGTTACATTCAATCCTGCCCCAGAGCATCACGGGTATAAGATACAGCGAATCGATTTGGATGACCAACCTATCATCGACGCTGTAGCAGAAAATGTAGTTGACACAACCCGAGGAACCGTTCTTGCTAAAAACGGAGTAAAAGTAAGTACAGTAGAACATGCACTTGCCGCACTTTATGCTGCAGGCATCGACAACTGCCTCATTCAAGTAAACGGGCCTGAATTTCCGATTCTGGACGGTAGTGCCAAAGCATACGTAGAATGCATCAAGCGTGTAGGAATTGCAGACCAGGCTGCTCCGAAAGATTACTACATCATCAAATCCAAAATAGAATTCCGGGATGAAACTACGGGATCTTCCATTATTGTCTTACCGGATGAACAGTTCAGCATCAATACCCTGATTTCATATGATTCCAGCATTTTAAACAATCAATACGCAACGTTGGAAAATATGGAACAGTTCCCTACTGAAATCGCTTCTGCACGTACATTCGTATTCGTCCGCGAAATAGAACCGTTATTGAATGCTGGACTGATAAAAGGAGGTGACTTGGACAACGCTATTGTCATTTATGAAAGACAGATGACTCAGGAAAACTTTGACAAACTGGCAGATGTCATGGGAGTTCCTCATATGGATGCAACCCACATAGGTTACATCAACCACATTCCATTAGTATGGCCAAATGAACCAGCTCGCCATAAATTACTGGACATTATCGGTGACCTCGCTTTGATCGGCAAGCCCATCAAAGGGCGTATCATCGCTACCCGTCCGGGACATACCATCAACAACAAATTTGCCCGCCAGTTACGCAAAGAAATCCGCCTGCATGAAATCCAGGCACCCATTTATAACTGCAACGAAGAACCGTTGATGGATGTCAACCGTATCCGTGAACTTTTACCTCACCGCTATCCGTTCCAATTGGTAGATAAGGTCATCGCCATGGGGGCCAACTACATTGTCGGCGTAAAGAACGTTACTTCCAATGAACCATTCTTCCAAGGACATTTTCCGCAGGAACCGGTTATGCCCGGTGTCTTACAGATTGAGGCAATGGCTCAGGTAGGTGGTCTGTTGGTGTTGAATTCACTGGAAGAACCAGAAAGATATTCTACATATTTCCTGAAAATAGACAATGTGAAATTCCGCCATAAAGTTGTACCAGGAGATACGCTGTTATTCCGGGTTGAATTGATGGCTCCTATCCGTAGAGGTATTTCCACCATGAAAGGTTATATATTCGTAGGCGAAAAAATCGTTTGCGAAGCTGAATTCATGGCACAAATCGTAAAAAATAAATAAACAGAGAAAAATGATAAGTCCATTAGCATATATACATCCGGAAGCTATAATCGGTGAAAACGTAGAGATAGGCCCGTTTGTCTTTATCGACAAAAATGTTGTCATCGGTGACAATAATGTAATTATGCCCAATGCGAATATCCTTTACGGATCTCGTATCGGTAACGGAAACCGTATTTTCCCGGGAGCTGTCATTGGTGCCATTCCACAAGATTTGAAATTCAGAGGAGAAGAAACGACCGCAGAAGTGGGAGATAACAATACCATCCGCGAAAATGTAACTATCAATCGGGGAACAGCGGCTAAAGGAAGAACGATAGTGGGCAGCAATAATCTTTTGATGGAAGGCGTACACGTAGCTCATGACGTAATTGTAGGAAGCGGATGTATTATCGGTAATTCCACTAAAATAGCCGGAGAAGTCATCATCGATGATAATGCCATCGTTAGTGGTGCAGTCCTTATGCATCAGTTCTGCCACGTAGGAAGCTATGTCATGATTCAGGGAGGTTGCCGTTTCAGCAAGGATATCCCTCCTTATATCATTGCCGGTAGAGACCCTATCGCCTACTGCGGTATTAACATCGTAGGACTCCGTCGCCGTGGATTCACCAATGAACAGATTGAAAGTATCCACAATGCCTACCGTATTATTTACAACAGCGGTAAGAATGTCAGTGAAGCCATCGCACAGATCAAAGAAGAAATGCCGATGACACCGGAAATAACATATATCGTATCTTTTGTTGAAAATTCACAACGAGGCATTATCCGTTAAATAAAAAAATATATCTTTGCTTCATCTATTGAAACAATAAAAAGTAAATTACAATGGTATATAAATTTAGAATCATATCAGATGAAGTCGATGATTTCTTGAGAGAAATCAAAATTGACTCCGAAGCTTCATTCTATGATTTACATGAAGCTATCCTGAAATGTACCGGATACAAAGATGACCAGATGACTTCTTTCTTCATCTGCGATGAAGACTGGGAAAAAGAAACAGAAATCACCTTGGAAGACATGGGAAGCGGAAGTTCTGAAGAAGATACCTATGTCATGAAAGATACCAGACTCAGCGATCTGTTAGAAGATGAAAAGCAGAAACTGATTTATGTATTCGATCCACTGGCTGAACGTGTATTCTTCATTGAACTGTCTGAAATCATCACTGGAAAAGAATTACAAAAAGCTACCTGCTCACGTAAAGAAGGAAATCCACCACAACAGGTCATTGACTTTGATGAGCAAATGAACACCAATGCAGCCATCGATTTGGATGAAAACTTCTACGGTGACCAAGATTTTGACATGGATGATTTTGATCCTGAAGGTTATGAAGTAGGAGAAGGTGGAAATCCTTACGACGACGAAAGATATTAAACATTCCTTAAGCTGAAAAGAGACTATTACATTCCATAATGGATACAGAGGCAATTATCCGAACCAATCAGGCAGACATGCCTACGCTTATTGTCCTCATCGGCCCTACGGGAGTCGGAAAGACGGAACTCAGCCTGACAATCGCTGAAAAATACCATACCCCTATCCTTTCTTCCGACTCCCGGCAGCTTTATGCTGATTTGAGAATCGGAACGGCTGCTCCTACTCCTGACCAACTGGCCCGTGTTCCTCATTTCTTTGTAGGTACATTAAAACTTACTGACTACTATAGTGCTGCACAATACGAAGCGGAAGTATTGAAGAAACTGGATGAATTATTCACTACCCATCCGGTTGTTCTTATGACAGGCGGATCTATGATGTATGTAGATGCGGTCTGTAAAGGTATTGATGATATTCCTACAGTAGATAAAGAGACTCGCGAACTGATGATGTACCGTTATGAGACGGAAGGTCTGGAACGATTATGCGCTGAATTGAAGCTTCTGGATCCGGAATATTACCAACAGGTGGATCTCAAAAATCCGAAACGTGTAATACATGCCTTGGAAATCTGTTACATGACAGGAAGAACCTATACCTCTTTCCGTACACGCACCACGAAGAAACGCCCTTTCCATATTCTGAAAATAGGATTAAAAAGAGATCGGGAAGAGTTATATGAACGAATTAACCGTCGAGTAGATCTTATGATGGAGGAAGGTTTGCTGGAAGAAGCACGCCAAGTATATCCCTACCGACACTTGAACTCACTGAATACAGTAGGTTACAAAGAACTTTTCAGCTATTTTGATGGTACATGGGATTTACCTTTTGCAATTGAAAAAATCAAACAGAATTCCCGTATTTACTCCCGAAAACAAATGACTTGGTTCAAACGAGACACAGACATTACATGGTTTCATCCGGCACAGACTGATGAGATACTTCATTTCATAGAGAAACAACTCTCCTACGAACAGACATGATAAAAGGCGACAGACCGATTCAGACTGTCGCCTTCATTATATATAACTGTAATCTAGTTCTTTTCAGAATTTGAGGAAGACGGTGATTCAACAGGCTCTGACAAGAGATATTCTTTTCGGAACATATCTAAAAAAAGAAGGAAAAGCGAGACCAAGAGTGGCCCAAAAATAATGCCCATGAAACCAAAAATAGGCAGACCGGCTACTACACCGAAAATAGTAATCAACGGATGAATATTAGCCATTTTCTTCTGTAGCATAAAACGAATAAGATTATCACATTGCGAAATAACGATACCACCATATCCCAATAGAATCAAAGCGCTTACCCAATTACCGGTCAACAGAAAATAGATGGAAATAGGCACCCATACCAAAGCGGTCCCAACCAAAGGAATAATGGAAGCGAAAGCCGTCAACATCGCACTGAAAACCGGATTCGGTGCACCACACAACCAATATCCTCCCAAGGATATAATTCCTTGGATAACAGCCAGCAAAGGTATACCAATCGCATTGGATCGAACAATCACCTGAATTTTGTCAAGAACTTCTTTCTTGTCACGTTCCTTAAAAGGAAGGATAGTCAAAATATACTCCTCCAAAGACTTTCCTTCATACAACAAAAAGAAAAGCAACATAATAGCCACACATAAGTTGATAAAAAAATCACTGACACCAGACATTACCTGTTGGCCAAAGCTAGACAAATGACTTACCATAAAGGAAATACTGTTTTCCGAAAACACATCAAATCCAGTATGTTCCTTCAATATTTGAGCTGCCTGCCGAGCCGGAGCTACCAGACTCTTAGCGTCCAGATGCAAACCAGAAAGTTGATCTATAAGCATCCAAACCAGAAATGACAAAGGAATCAAGAAGAACAAGGTCGTACCGATAGTAACCAGCCAGACTGCCAACGACGGTTTCATTCTCGCCTTCAAGCGATAGGTCCAATTACGCACTAGAAGAAAAAGCGTAAAACCACCTAAAATACCGTTCATAAACGGCTGAGCTTGTTTAAACAACAATAAACCTAATCCTACTATCAGCAGAATCAATGAATATTTCCAATATTGCTCTTTCATAAATTATTAACTACAAATTCTATTTCTATTATTAATGCACAAGATCGGAAAAATGTTTTTTCTTCTTGATTTTTGTTTGCCACAATATACTGAAAGAAAAACGTTCTGGAATTACAGATACTACAGTCTGACGCATATTTTCCAGACGATCAGCGACAAAATCCGGTTGCATCTGATGATATTCTTTTCGGGCCTGAATCACCGCCTTCGCATTTTTTCTATCGGCCTTCAACAGAAAAAACAATGCAGCCAAATAATCTAAACAAGTACGTATCCGCATCACGGAAGCCAATTCATGCTCCGGCAAATTCTTATACAACATCAACAGATTATTCCGAAAATTCAAGAAAGTCTTACGCGGATTTTCTTTCTTTAATGTAGCTCCACCTACATGATAAACTTTACTACAAGGCAAACAAACTAACGTATACCCTCTACTCCGCAGCCGCCAGCAAAGATCAATTTCCTCCATATGCGCAAAAAAACGCCCGTCCAGTCCACCAACTCTTCTATACACCTCCAAGCGTACCATCAAGGCTGCTCCAGTAGCCCAGAAGACCGGAAGCACCTCATCATACTGTCCATTATCTTCCTCCACTTCCTCAAAGATACGTCCCCGGCAAAACGGATAGCCATACCGGTCAATGAAACCTCCGGAAGCTCCGGCATATTCGAAATGATCTCGCTGCCGATAACTCAACAGTTTAGGCTGACAACCAGCTACCTCCGGATGTCCGTCCATATACGTTATCATTGGCTCCAACCAGCCATCAGAAACTTCTACATCACTGTTCAACAGAACAACATATTCAGAATCTACCTGCATCAACGCCCTATTATATCCCTCTGCAAATCCGTAATTTCTGTCTAACTGAATCAAGCGCACCGAAGAAAACTCTTTTTCGACAAGCTCACAAGAAGCATCCGTAGAAGCATTATCGGCTACACATACTTCGCCTATATCTTGAGATACACTAGCCACCACTGAAGGAAGAAATTTCCGAAGCATCTCCTCCCCATTCCAGTTCAATATGACTACAGAAACTTTCATACCAATACTTCTCCTTTTAATGCAGTACCATCCTCATTGAAATCTCCCAGACGTACATGCACCAACTGGTTATCAAGCGTAACATCATACGGTAATTCTACACGAATATAATTGGAGGTAAATCCATGCATCGGTAAACCAGATTTGGATTTTTCCATCAATACAACTGCTTCCTGGCCAATATGGTGGGTATAGAAAGATTTAGTCTTCTCATCCGACAGAGATAACAGACACTGGCTACGACGATGCTTCTCCTCAGCTGGTACTACATAATCAATCTTCAATGCCTGTGTCCCAGGTCGCTCTGAATAACTGAATACATGCAGTTGAGTCACATCCAATCCCTGTATAAAAGAGTAGGCACGTTCGAAATATTCGGGGGTTTCTCCACGGGTACCTACTATCACGTCCACCCCAATGAAAGCATCCGGAATCAGTTCCTTAATACGATGGACTTTCGAAGCAAACAAAGCAGTATCATACCGACGACGCATCAATCTCAAAACCTCATCACAACCTGACTGTAGAGGTATATGAAAATGTGGCATGAATGCACGAGACTGGGCAACATAAGCAATAATCTCATCAGTCAGCAAATTCGGTTCTATAGAGGAAATGCGATAACGCTCGATACCTTCTACCTTATCAAGCGCCTTTACCAGATCGAAAAATGTTTCTCCCGTTGATTTTCCGAAATCACCAATATTCACACCAGTCAAGACTATTTCCTTCCCACCTTCAGCAGCCACCTGCCGAGCCTGTTCAACCAAGTCCTCAATTTTACCATTACGGCTGCGCCCTCTGGCAAAAGGAATTGTACAATAAGAACAGAAATAATCACATCCGTCCTGCACTTTCAGGAAATACCGAGTACGGTCACCGCGTGAACACGAAGGAGAAAACGTACGTATGTCTTTTGTAGCGGTAGTGATAGCTTCACCGTGAGCATGCTTTTCCAAATTCCCCAAATACTTCATCAAGTCTCCCTTTTGTTCAGCTCCTAGCACCAAGTCCACTCCTTCAATATCGGCCACTTGTTCCGGCTTCAACTGAGCATAACACCCAGTTACCACAACAAAAGCCCCCGGATGCTCCTTTGTCAACCGGTGGATAGCCTGTCTGCACTTCTTATCGGCCACTTCTGTCACCGAACACGTATTGACTATGCAAATGTCTGCACGCTCTCCTTTCCTCACAGTACGGACTCCCGCTTCTTTCAGCGTTTTTCCGATGGAAGATGTTTCAGCAAAGTTCAGCTTACATCCTAACGTATAATAAACAGCCTTTTTATCTTGAAAAACAGTTGTATCAATCATACCTATTTTAATCTATAAAACATCATCTGCAAAGGTACACAATATTTCGTGATTTTAAGGCATCCGCCATTCAATTAGCATGAAGGCATCCCTGCATTACAAAAAATGCATTCCGCAATTCTATAAGACAAATATCCAAAATAAAAAAATATGTTTTACAGCATACTGAAAATCAATTAATTAAAGAAAAAAGAATATTTTTCCTTAAAAAAAATCGAAGAAAAGAGAACAACGTATCATAAAAGTCTATATCTTTGCAGCGTTTTAAGAAACAAACATAAGTATTACAGATTTAAAAAGCAAAGAAAATGAAAAAATTAGTATTTTTGTTCGTAGCATTCGCTGCTGTATCTTTCGCATCTTGCGGTAACAAAGCAGCTAACACTGAAGTAAGCACTGAAACTGATTCTGTAGCAGTTGTAGAAGAAGCTGCTCCGGTTGTTGACTCTGCAGCAGTTGTTGCTGACACTGTAGCAACAGATTCAGTTGCATCAGCTGAATAATCTGATTGAACAATTAGAGAGAATTGAAAGTCTGTAAGCTCAGCCTACAGACTTTTTTTATGTCAATACTTAGGCTGTCATTTCACCTACAGATAGTTAATTCAATCATACCTAAGACAGTCCTCCAATCAGCTTACCGCTTAGACCACCCAGATTTTCTTTCTCTTAGAAGCCCCTTTGCTCCCCATCACCTATCATCGTCAATAATACAAAAAAGAATCCCCGATCGGATTCCACATCCAACCGGGGACTTATCAAGTATCTACAGATAACAAATTAAGCTTCTTCTGCAACTACTTCAAAAGGAATTTCTACAGATACTTCCTTGTGAAGTTTAACGATAGCCTTGTACTGACCAACTTCTTTAACCTGATCCTTAACAACGATAATCTTACGATCAATGTTATGACCCAATTTAGCCAGTTCATCAGCAATCTGAATGTTACCTACTGAACCGTAGATAGAACCTGTAGCGCTAACCTTTGTAGCAATCTTCAAAGATACATCTTTCAAAGATTCAGCAACTGCTTCAGCATCCTTTTTAATCTTTTCCAATTTGTGAGCGCGCTGCTTCAATTCTTCAGCCAACATTTTCTTTGCAGCCGGAGAAGCGATAACTGCTTTGCCAGTCGGAATAAGATAGTTACGACCATAACCTGACTTAACGGTTACAATATCATTTTTGTAGCCCAAGTTAACTACGTCTTCTTTCAAGATAATTTCCATACTTATTCCTCCTTAAATTATTTCATCATATCAGTTACGAAAGGCAGCAAAGCCAAGTGACGAGCTCTCTTAACGGCCTGCGCAATACGACGCTGGAACTTCAATGAAGTACCTGTAATACGGCGCGGAAGGATTTTTCCCTGTTCGTTCAAGAATTTCTTCAGGAATTCAGGATCTTTGTAGTCGATATACTTAATACCACTCTTTTTGAAACGGCAGGATATTTTTTTCTT
>URWP01000051.1 GCA_900551645.1 uncultured Bacteroides sp. | reverse complement strand
ATCCTTCCGGACGGGTAATCAGCACGAGCATTAACAAACGTACCAATACCGTGAATCCGGCATTGCGCCGTGCGGCAGAAGAAGCTGCACGCCGGGCCAGATTCAACGAAGTGGATGGTGTAAACAATCAGAGTGGAACGATTACGTATTATTTTAAACTGAAATAGCTTATGAAATCAATTTGTATCTTTTTGGCCGAAGGTTTCGAAGAAATGGAAGCCATGTTCCCGCTGGATATTTTGCGTCGGGGAGGTCTGAATGTCAAGACTGTATCTGTAACCGGGAACAAAACGGTAACGAGTTCACATCAGGTACCTATTGTGGCTGACATGCTGTTCGAGGACTTGAACGAAGCGGAGGTGGAAATGATTGTATTGCCGGGTGGACTGCCTGGAGCAACCAATCTGGATGCACATGCCGGCTTGGACAAACTGATTATGAGCTTTGCCGCAGCAGGTAAACCGTTGGCTGCTATCTGTGCCGCTCCGATGGTATATGGTAAGCGTGGTCTGTTGAAAGGCAAGAAGGCTACTTGTTATCCGGGTTTCGATACGTATTTGGAAGGAGCTGAATATACCGGTAACCTGGTAGAAGTTGTTGATAATTTCATTTTGGGCAAAGGTCCGGGAGCAGCCTGGATGTTCGGATTTGCCATTCTGGAGAAGTTTGTTGGCGCTGAAAAGGTGGCTGAAGTGAAAAAAGGAATGCTGATTGCCTGATGAAGAATTACGTCATCATTGTGGCTGGCGGTAAAGGGCTGCGTATGGGCGGAGAGATTCCGAAGCAGTTTCTGCCGGTGAAAGGAAAGCCGGTACTGATGCGTACATTGGAGACTTTTCATGCCTATGATCCGCACCTCGAATTGATTCTGGTATTACCTGTTGACCAACAGGCATATTGGGAGAAACTCTGTACAACGTACGGTTTTACTTTACCTCATCGCGTCGCAGATGGTGGGGAGACCCGTTTTCACTCCGTCAAGAATGGATTGGCATTGGTGGATGAAGAAGGACTGGTGGGGGTGCATGACGGTGTCCGTCCTTTTGTTTCACTGGAAGTCATCCGTGACTGTTATCGGGAAGCTGCTCAGAAAGAGGCGGTAATACCGGTCGTAGAAGTTGTGGAAACACTGCGCAAGCTCGTCGGAGAATCAGAAAGTGAAACGGTTCCCCGTAGCCGTTACCGGTTGGTACAAACCCCGCAGGTTTTTACGGTGTCGCTGTTGAAGCAGGCTTATGCACAGCCTTATTCGCCGATGTTTACGGATGATGCTTCGGTGGTGGAGGCTGCCGGACATGCGGTGCATCTCATTCCTGGTAATCGGGAAAACATCAAACTGACTACACCTTTTGATTTGAAGGTGGCAGAAGTGTTGGCTTGATAAAGTTATACAGAACGTGTCGTCGAGGCGGAATCATCCGTCGGATGACACGTTTTCTGCATACGTTAATAAAACTCATTGGAAAATTCTGTAAGGGGTATGTTCGATTTGAATACGCGAGACATCAAGTATCTTCAGGGAGTAGGACCGCAACGTGCGGCTATCTTGAATAAGGAGTTGGAAATTTATTCCTTCAAGGACTTGTTGTATTATTTCCCTTACAAGTACGTAGACAGAAGCCGGGTGTATCTCATCCGTGAAATCGACGGGAATATGCCTTACATCCAATTGCGGGGAAAGGTCTTGAGTTTTGAGACGCTGGGAGAAGGGCGGCAGCGGAGGCTGGTCGGTCATTTCTCCGACGGTACCGGTGTTGTGGATCTGGTCTGGTTCCAAGGGCTGAAGTTCATTACCGGAAAGTATAAAGCCAACGAGGAATACATCGTTTTCGGAAAACCTACCGTGTTCAACGGGCGTATCAACATCGCTCATCCGGATATTGACCCGGTGGCTGAACTGACACTTTCTACTATGGGACTTCAGCCGTATTACAATACGACGGAACGGATGAAGAGGGGCAATCTGCACTCTAATGCTCTGACTAAACTGATGAAGAATCTGTTCGGTGTCCTTCAGCATGAGGTGCTGGAGGAAACTTTGAGTCCTTCATTGGTGGAGAAGTACCGGTTGATGCCGCTTACCCAGGCATTGTATTATATTCATTTTCCACAGAATCCGGAGCAGCTTCGCCGGGCACAGTACCGGTTGAAGTTCGAAGAATTATTTTATGTCCAGTTGAATATCTTGCGTTATACCAAAGAACGAAGAAATAAATTTCGTGGGTTGATATTCAGCCGGGTAGGCGAAATATTCAATACTTTTTATTCCAAGCATCTTCCTTTCCAGCTGACTGGGGCACAGAAGCGGGTTATCAAGGAAATGCGTCGGGATATGGGAAGTGGGCGTCAGATGAACCGTCTGTTGCAAGGCGATGTGGGGAGCGGCAAGACCTTGGTCGCGCTGATGACCATGCTGATAGCTTTGGATAACGGCTTTCAGGCGTGTATGATGGCTCCGACTGAGATTTTGGCAACTCAGCATTATGAAACTGTCCGTCATTTTCTCGAAGGTATGGAGATTCGGGTAGAGTTGCTTACGGGAACCGTGAAGGGAAAACGTCGGGAAGCTATCCTGAAAGGTCTGTTGACGGGAGAGGTACACATCCTTATCGGTACGCATGCAGTGATAGAGGATACGGTGAATTTCGCTTCGTTGGGACTTGTGGTAATCGACGAACAGCATCGGTTCGGGGTAGCCCAACGGGCCAAGTTGTGGACAAAAAATACCTGTCCGCCTCATGTACTGGTTATGACAGCTACACCTATCCCCCGTACATTGGCCATGACTTTATATGGCGATTTGGATGTTTCTATCATTGACGAACTTCCTCCGGGGCGTAAACCTATTCAGACTATCCATCAGTTTGACAATCGTCGTGCTTCTCTTTATGCTTTCATGCGAAAGCAGATACAGGCAGGCAGGCAGGTATATATTGTCTATCCGCTTATTCAGGAGAGTGAAAAGATGGATATCAAAAATTTGGAAGAAGGGTATCTGCATATTTGCGAAGCTTTTCCAGAATATAAGGTCAGTAAGGTTCATGGCAAGATGAAGCCGGTTGAAAAGGATGAAGAGATGCAGCGCTTTTTACGTAATGAGACCCAAATTATGGTAGCGACGACGGTTATCGAGGTAGGGGTAAATGTACCTAATGCTTCAGTAATGGTCATCGAGAACGCTGAACGTTTCGGATTGTCACAGTTGCATCAGCTGCGGGGACGTGTCGGTCGGGGAGCTGACCAATCGTATTGCGTGTTGGTGACCGGATATAAGTTGACTGAAGATACCCGAAAACGTATTGAAATCATGGTACAGACTAATGACGGTTTTGAAATAGCTGAGGCTGATCTGAAGCTACGGGGACCTGGCGATTTGGAAGGTACTCAGCAGAGCGGAGTAGCTTTCGATTTGAAAATTGCTGATATTGCACGAGACGGTCAGCTTTTGCAATATGTACGTGGAATAGCTGAGCAGTTATTGGAAGAGGATCCGGAAGGGGTGAAACCGGAGAATGCCATCGTGTGGCAGCAATTGAAAGAACTTCGGAAAAAACACGTCAACTGGTCGGTGATTTCCTGAAAGTTGTAGGAAATAGATTTATGTAAAAACAGAAGCGAGCACTTCCTGCAGAAAGTGCTCGCTTCTATTTTACTTCAAGTGTAAGATTACTTTTTCAGACGGTTACCGTAACGGTTCATGAACTTATCTACACGTCCAGCTGTATCTACCAATTTAGATTTACCAGTGTAGAACGGGTGAGAGCTGCTAGAGATTTCCAGCTTAACCAACGGATAAGTTTCGCCTTCGAATTCGATTGTGTCTTTAGTAGCACAAGTAGAACGAGACAGGAACATGTCACCGTTTGACATGTCTTTAAATACTACCGGGCGGTAGTTTTCAGGATGAATACCTTTTTTCATGTTTAGTATATACTTTTATTGTTATTATTGGCAATATGTGGTAACACCAATCGTGTAATGGTCTGTTTCGGGTTGCAAAGATACGGCTTTTATTTGAAACGTAAAAGAAAAACAATAATTTTTTATGGCACAGACGATTTGACTTTTCCTTTTATAAAAAAGGTGTTCAGAAAAGTAACGGTCGAAGGGAAGATTTGTAATATCTACATAGCATCTGCCCGATAGAGTATGGATGGGGCTGGCTATTTACGGAATGTCTCCTGCCCGTTATTATTTTTTTTCGGGAGCAGGTAGGAAGTTCTCACAATTATTGCTATTTTTGCATAAGAATTTAATTACTAACAATAATAAATTTTACAACAATGGTTAATTACAAAGAATTAGGCCTGGTAAACACAAGAGATATGTTTGCTAGAGCTATCAAAGGTGGTTATGCTATTCCGGCTTTCAACTTCAATAACATGGAACAGTTGCAGGCTATTGTTAAAGCTGCTGTAGAAACTAAATCGCCGGTTATCCTGCAGGTTTCTAAAGGTGCACGTAACTATGCAAACCAGACTTTGTTGCGTTACATGGCTGAAGGTGCTGTAGAATATGCTAAGGAATTGGGTTGCGCTCATCCGGAAATCGTTTTGCACCTTGACCACGGAGATTCATTCGAATTGTGTAAGTCTTGTATTGACATGGGCTTCTCTTCAGTAATGATCGATGGTTCTCACCTGCCTTACGAAGAAAACGTTGCTTTGACTAAGAAGGTTGTTGATTACGCTCATCAGTTCGATGTAACTGTAGAAGGTGAATTGGGTGTATTGGCTGGTGTAGAAGATGAAGTTAGTGCAGAACACCACACTTATACTAATCCGGAAGAAGTTATCGATTTCGCTACTCGTACAGGTTGTGACTCTTTGGCTATCTCAATCGGTACTTCTCACGGTGCATACAAGTTCAAACCTGAACAGTGCCACGTTGATCCGGCTACAGGTCGTTTGGTTCCTCCTCCATTGGAATTCGCTGTATTGGACGCTGTAATGGAAAAACTTCCGGGATTCCCTATCGTTCTTCACGGATCTTCTTCAGTTCCTCAGGAAGAAGTTGACACAATCAACAAGTTTGGTGGTAACTTGGAAGCTGCTATCGGTATTCCAGAAGATCAGTTGCGTAAGGCTGCTAAATCTGCAGTTTGCAAGATCAATATCGACTCAGACTCTCGTCTGGCTATGACTGCTGCTATCCGTAAGGTATTCGCTGAAAAACCGGCTGAATTTGACCCGCGTAAATATCTGGGCCCGGCTCGTGATAACATGGAAAAACTTTACAAGCACAAAATTATCAACGTATTGGGTTCTGACAACAAGTTGGCTCAGTGCTAATCTGTCTTACAGATTTTGAAACATAAAAGAAAGGCTGCTTCATTCTAGCAGCCTTTCTTATTATATTATATAGTTATTATTTCCATTGATAATGTCTTACCCAGTCTACTTCCATTTCGACAGGAAGATCTTTCGGATTTACTTCTCCTACCCAACTTCCTCCCAATTGCATGTCAATCAATAGATATTGGGGAATATTGAATGGAAATTGCCCTTCTTTATCAGTCTCAATTCGTGGATAAGTAAAGGTTTGTTTTCCGTTGATATGGAAAACTAGGCTGTCAGGCCATAAATCTACGCCAAAAACGTTGAATGTGTTCACATCAATAGGTCCCGTTGCACTGTGTTTAGGGTTGTTTTTTATGCCCAGGTGAAGTGTATAATGGTTGTGTACGGTCTGATAAGCAATAGAATCATAATTCAATCTTTCCATGATATCGATTTCACCACCCATTGGCCATTTATATTTTTCATCTTCAAATGGAAGCATCCAAATGGCAGGCCAGGCACCTTTAGCTGCTTTCAATCGAGCACGTATTTCTATCCGTCCACCTTCGAAAGCATGTTTTCCTTTAGTCCATATTCCTCCAGTCAGATAAGTAGCGGTATCAGTCTGCAGATTATTGTTTACAATACCTTTGAGAACTAATAACCCATTACGCATTTCGTAGCATCGGTCATCGAATGATTGGGTGTTTTGCCAGTCTGCTACCCCGCGGGGAATTCGGCTCCATACGGTTGTGTCTAAAGTGGATCCGTTGAAATCTTCCTCCCAGATTAATACCCATTGGGGAGAACGGGTACATGAAATCATTCCTAATAAGGTCAAAATGAAAAATATCGGTTTCATAGTATGTATGATGGATTGGTTCTTATTTTAAGGTGTTTGGGCAATAGAATGAACAGATATGAACATTATTCTTTTGACAGTCTCTTTTATTTAATGTTAAGACTTATAGTTTGGGCTGTCATGTTGTATTGTTCTTTGAAAAAGAAACCGTTCCAAGTTTAGGGTTGGAACGGTTTCCTGATATGTATTTCTTTAGGGTAAGTTGCTTTTATTGATGGAAGAAAGGAGATTCACCATTTTGTGTCCATGCAGCAGCTACTTCCTGAGCATTAGGAACAATTGTTTTCATGGAGCCGTCTTGTTGCTGATAGCTGATGGTTCCGTCTTCGTTCATCCGAATCAATTCAAAGCTTTGGCCTTCTGCTTCAGCATTCCAAGTCCGTTTTTCAGCATTGTATACCAGATTTAATTCTTTCCCTTCTTCTCCTTCTTTGGTAATGGTATAACCGTCCTTGTTGGTACGGATGGCATAGTTGCCGTTTTCACCTTGTACAGTTCGTATAGAACCCAGTTCGGCTACAGGGTTAGAACCTGACCAGAATTCGATGGAGTTCAATACTAGAATGTCTGCCAGATAGGCAACTTCATATACAGGTACGATATGAAATGCAAGGAAAACCACTTCATTGACGAATTTATTCCCGATACCTTGGTTCCAATCTTTCAGGTTTGACCAAAGACCGAATGATCCGATACATGAGGAGAGTAACAGACTTCCTCCTACTAATGCAGTAACGATTTTTAATTTTGTCTTTTTCATAGTCTGATGTTTTTTGTCTGAGTTAATTTAAATCTTGTCTGATTTTTCATTTTGTCACAAAATTAGTATATATTTTGAGCTATGAAAATAAAAAGCCAATAAAAAAACGTATCTTTGACGCTGTTTTGAATATTTAATCTAAATTAGTATAAAATGAAAGAACAGATTCAGAAAAGATTGAGTGACTCGAAAGCCGCTCGCTGGACAGCACTCATCATTGTTTCCTTTACAATGATGTGTGGTTATTTCCTGACGGATGTTATGTCTCCTCTGGAGAATTTGTTGACTACTCGAGGGAGTGTGGCCTATTTTACCGACGATACATCCATGCCTACTGATTCGTTGTTGGCTAAAATGGAGTTATTGGCTGCCGATGCAGCTTCGCCTTCGTTGACAGTAGATAATTTGGAGAAGGGGTTACGGGTTCAGTTTTTAGACAAGGCAGATGGTAATCAGCAGGTGGTAGAGAAGACGATTGCTACAGTAGCATCGGGTGAAGGATGGTCAAGTACAGAATACGGATTTTTTTCCGGTTCTTATGGATATATCAACGTATTCTTGCTGATGTTATTTTTCGGTGGTTTGATTCTGGATAAAATGGGTATCCGTTTTACAGGTATCATGTCTTCTGGACTTATGTTTGCTGGGGCGCTTATCAAGTGGTATGCTTTGGCCAATGATTTTGGCGATGCTACTTTCCTGGGAATGAATGTACAAGTCGTGTTAGCTTCATTAGGTTTTGCCATTTTTGGTGTAGGTTGTGAAATCAGTGGTATTACGGTATCGAAAGTAATTGTGAAGTGGTTTGCCGGTAAAGAATTGGCGTTAGCTATGGGATTACAGGTGGCTATGGCTCGTATTGGTACGGCTGTAGCGTTAGGAGTTAGTCTGCCGGTTGCTCAGATGATGGGTGAGGTGTCCTATCCGGTGCTTTTTGGTGCTATTACCTTATGTATTGGTTTTTTATGCTATCTGGTATATTGTGTAATGGATAAAAAAGAAGATGCTTCTGTACGGGCAGCTCGTCAGGAAGCCGGAGAGTCTACTGAAGAAGAAGGTTTCAAGATGTCGGATCTGAAGCTGATTTTTTGTAGTAAGGGTTTTTGGTTGATAACTTTGTTATGCCTCATGTTCTATGCTGGTGTTTTCCCTTTCCTGAAGTTTGCTACTAAACTGATGATTTTCAAATATAATGTTCCGGAATCTTTCGCAGGCCTTATTCCTGCTTTGTTACCTTTTGGTACTATCTTGCTTACTCCTGTATTCGGGACTTTGTACGATCGTATAGGACGGGGAGCTACGCTGATGATTATCGGTTCGGTCATGCTGACGGTAGTACATGTGCTTTTTGCCTTGCCGGTGATGAACTATTGGTGGTTTGCGGTTGTGGTTATGGTAATACTGGGAATTGCTTTTTCATTGGTACCGAGTGCCATGTGGCCTTCTGTCCCAAAGATTATTCCGATGAAGCAGCTTGGTTCGGCTTATGCCATTATTTTCTATATACAGAATATCGGTCTGGCTATGGTACCTTTGCTGATTGGATGGGTAATCAACGATTTTGCTACTCAATATAATGAAGCTGGAGTGGTGATAGGCTATAATTATACTGTACCAATGACTATCTTTGCTCTGTTTGGTGCTTGTGCTATCCTTATTTCCTTAATGCTTCGTCAGGAAGATTCCAAGAAGCATTATGGGTTGGAAGAAGCAAATATAAAGAAATAAACAGATGAAATAATCGACTCTTGGCTGTATACAAGAAAGGCAGCCATACTACAGCAGGTATTACCTGAATTGTAGTGTGGCTGTCTTCTTTGTATTTTGAATCTTGTCAGTCTTTGTCTATTTTGACGATAGCACCGGTATTCGGATTGAAGATGACGCGAGTATTTACTTTCTTGTCGAAGAGGCCGTCTGTGAGGACTTCTGTGTAACCTAGTTGGGTAACGGGCAGTTCTTCTTCGAAAACCGTTTTTCCTTGAAAGCTGACACTTACATTCGCTTTTCCTGGAATGTTGTAGAGTACTCCTTTCGGTTGTTTCCCTTTTCCCTCTTCTTGGGTACCTAAAGCAGTCTTACTAGTCAGATTTACATAAATAGGTTCTCCGGCCAGGTTGTCTGGAGTCAGAATACCCAGTTTTTCTGAAAAACGGAATGCGATTCTGTCCTTTAGGCCATCTTCTGGCGACAAGCGTACGGTGAATACCTTATCTTCGCGGTCATTGATACCGGTAAACATTTCTGTCATGGCTTGTTCTTGCTGATTCAGATTGTCGATGACCAGCTGTAGGGAAGCGCCGTCTTTTGGCATGTTTTCGGCTTGTCCACGTAAAATCAGATTTTTACTTTCGCGTATGTTAAATATTTCCCTGGCGTTCAGTTCCGCCATCTTGGCGGTGGAGCCGGCCATCAGGATTTCTTCTGTCAGATATTTCCGGGCGTTGGGATGACGTTGGGGCTTCTCCAGCTTGTAGGTTGTCTCTTCAGTGGCAGTCGCTGAAGTGTTGATGGCCTTGATGATGCCGTCGTCTGTCAGTTCCATGTTCGAGGCCAGGTCCTTGTCTTTCAACTTCATGATATAGGCTTTTGTTGAATCGGGTACTCCTACAGAACACACCTCTATCTGTTTGATTTTCCAATATGTTTCCGGTTGGGCAGTTACGTTGTTCAGTCGTAGGAAACGGTTGGCATATTGACAGAACTCTCCCGGCTGATATGTTACTTTCGTGGCGATGACACGTACTTCCAATGCTGTTTTCGGAAGAAAATAAGCGATACCTTCTCCTTTCCCCGGTGTATAGGGGTCTTGGGCATATGTGGCTGCTGTTGCTGCCAATAAACTTAGCGCAATGATTCCTTTCTTCATAGTCGGAGGTTTATTTTGTTTCGGTTAGTTGTTTCCAGGCTTCTGGAAGTGCTTCGATAATGTCGCTGGCATTCATGCTCATCATGCCTTGACGTTCACAGGCGATGTCTCCTGCCAATCCGTGTACATATACCCCTAAACGGCAGGCTGCTTCCTGTGGATATCCTTGGGCCAGTAGAGCCAACAGAATACCAGTCAGTACATCTCCGCTTCCTCCGGTGGCCATGCCTGGGTTTCCTGTCGGATTGAAATAGCAGTTTCCTTCCGGTGTAATGATGGTGGTCCATGCTCCTTTCAGTACGATATAGCATTGCAGGTAAGAAGACAGCTCTTTGGCCTTGTTCAGACGCTCGTAACTGTTGCTGCACCGGCCCACCAGGCGTTCCAATTCTTTGATGTGTGGAGTTAAAATAGCTTGTTTCGGAATACGGTTCAGAAAGTTACGGTATACACTGAGGTTGTTCAAAGCATCGGCATCCAGTACTGTCGGCACGTAGCAGCTGTCCAATTGCTCGATAGTTGTCTTAGCGGTGATTTCCTCCTGTCCCAGTCCTGGGCCGATGGCTATGGCCTGATAGTTGTCCAGGTCAGTCGGCTCGGCAAAGAAACGTTCATGCAGGTCGTCTTCTACTGTAGCTTGTGGTACCAATGTCTGCAGCAGATTATGATTGCAGACAGGTGTGTGCACGGTCAGCCGTCCGATTCCGGAGCGCATGCAGGCTTGAGCTGCCATGACTGCGGCCCCTCCCATGCCATATGAGCCGGCAATGAGAAGCCCGTGTCCACGCATACCCTTGTGGGTAAATTTCTTATAGGGCCGGATAAAACTCCTTACTTCCGCTTCTTCGGTGATGTAGTAGGGAGTTGTGACGTTCTTCATGAATTCCTGACTGATGCCGATATCCAGTACTTCCCATTTGCCTACATATTCTTCGTTTTCTGCGAAAAGGAAAGACAGTTTTGGAAGTTGGATGGTCAGTGTCAAGTCGGCTTGAATAATGTTCTGGCGTACATTGTAGGTATTGTCTTCGCCCATTAGTCCTGATGGGGTATCAATGGAGACTACTGTCGATTGCGATGCGTTGATATACTGTACGACAGCTGCAAAACCTCCACTCAGAGGCTTGTTCAGTCCGGCTCCGAAGAGACCGTCTATCACGACATCGTTGCGAGTCAGTTTCGGAGGGTCGAACTGAGAGCTTACTTCTGTATAATTGGCGAAACCGCATTCTTTCAGTCGGCGAATATTGGTGAGGCATTCTTCAGAAATTTTTCCGGTCACGTTGAAGAATACTACTTCTACCGGATAATGTTTCAGGAACAGCATGCGGGCTACGGCCAGGGCATCGCCTCCGTTGTTTCCGGAACCGGCAAAGACAATCATGCGGCGGGCCTTGTCCCAACGCCGGCAGATGGCATCTGTTATCAGACTTGCCGCTTTTTCCATCAGGTTGATGGATAATATAGATTCATGGCTGATGGTATAAGCATCAGCTTCCCGTTGTTGTTTGCAGCTTAATATTTTCATTGTTCTCTCAACTAGCTAATTTGACGGTAAAAGTACGAAAAAAGGATTGAACTGTCTTTATGTTTCCTTAGAAAATATGTTTAAAACCGTTATGACCATGTGGAGGTTTGACAGATTATTCGTAAATTTGCACCAATTTTATTAACAACATAGATCTATGGATACTATTCAGATTAAAGATAAACGGTTTACCACGTTCATTCCGGAAGAGAAGATACTGACAGAGGTAGCCCGTGTGGCCGATGAAATTAATCGTGACCTTTCCGGAAGCGATCCTTTGTTCGTGAGCGTCCTGAATGGGTCATTCATGTTTACCGCCGATCTGATGAAACGGTTGGACATTCCTTGTGAAATCTCTTTTGTGAAGCTGGCCTCGTATGAAGGAACTTCTACTACCGGCCGGGTGAAGGAACTGGTAGGACTGAACGATGACATCAGTGGACGTACCGTCGTTATTGTGGAGGATATTGTCGATACCGGTCTGACTATGCAGCGGCTACTTGAGACCTTGCGTGCAAAAAATCCAAAGGAAATCCGTATCGCTACACTTCTGGTGAAACCTGACAAACTTCAAGTGGATTTGAAGATTGATTATGTGGCGATGAATATTCCAAACGATTTCATTGTAGGCTACGGACTCGATTACGACGGCTATGGACGTAATTTCCGAGATATCTATATTGTAGAAGATTAATAATCACTATATTAATAATTAAGGTAAAAATGTTGAATATTGTAATTTTTGGTGCACCGGGTTCTGGAAAAGGGACTCAGAGTGCCCGTATCGTAGAGAAATACGGATTGAACCACATCTCTACAGGCGACGTTCTGCGTGCTGAAATAAAGAATGGTACAGAACTGGGTAAGACAGCAAAAGGTTATATCGATAACGGACAGCTTATTCCGGATGAGTTGATGATTGACATTCTGGCTAGTGTATTCGATAGCTTTAAGGATAGCAAAGGTGTCATCTTTGACGGTTTTCCACGTACTATCGCTCAGGCAGATGCATTGAAGGCGATGTTGAAGGAACGCGGACAGGAAGTTTCTATCATGCTTGACTTAGAAGTTCCGGAAGATGAACTGATGACCCGTCTTATCAAGCGTGGTCAGGAATGTGGACGTGCTGACGATAATGAAGAAACCATCAAGAAACGTCTGGTCGTTTACCATTCACAGACAGCTCCGTTGATTGACTGGTACAAGAATGATGGCAAGTATTGCCACATCAATGGTCTGGGTACCATGGAAGGCATCTTTGCCGATATCTGTACTGCAATCGATAAACTCTGATTGAATCATATATACGAAGAATGGAGAGCCTTCTGTCTGTTGGGATAAAAGGTTCTTTATTCTTCTTTATCTTTTATCGTAAATAAAAACCGACCGTTTATTTGTTTCGTAGGGATACGAACGTAATTATTGAACTGATATTATGGCTGAATCGAATTTTGTTGATTATGTAAAGATCTACTGCCGCTCCGGTAAAGGAGGCCGAGGCTCGGTACACATGCGTCGTGAGAAATACATGCCCAATGGAGGTCCTGACGGTGGCGACGGTGGTAGAGGAGGTCATGTTATTTTGCGGGGGAACCGCAATTACTGGACATTGCTGCACCTGAAGTATGAACGGCACGTGTTTGCCGAACACGGAGGAAACGGCTCGAAGAACAAGAGCTTTGGAAAAGACGGTGCAGATAAAATTATTGAAGTGCCGTGTGGTACGGTGGCCTATAATGCCGAGACCGGCGAATATGTGTGCGACATTACCGAACACGGACAAGAGGTCATTCTATTGAAAGGAGGACGCGGAGGACTGGGAAACTGGCATTTCCGCACCGCTACCCGTCAGGCTCCCCGCTTT